>NZ_JBSRVX010000034.1:0-31653 GCF_055134745.1 Actibacterium sp. | reverse complement strand
CGCTGATGTTGATGACCGCGCGCCGGGCCGGTGAAGGCGAGCGGATGGTGCGCGCCGGGTCATGGGAGGGGTGGCATCCGACGCAGATGCTGGGGATGCATGTCTCTGGCAAGCGGATTGGTATCATTGGTATGGGTCGTATCGGCAAAGCGATTGCGCGCCGCGCGCAGGCAGGCTTTGGTATGGACGTGTTGTTCTTCAACCGTTCACCCGTGGCTGATGCGGGCGTGCCTGCAAGGCAAGTGACACTGGCCGAAGCCATGGCCGCAGATGTCGTGGTCTTGGCAGTGCCGGGTGGCAAGGAGACGCATCATCTGGTCAACTCAAGCACGCTGGCCCATATGCGGCCACACGCCATCCTAGTCAACATCAGTCGGGGCGATGTGGTGGATGAGGCGGCGCTTGCCGAAGCACTGATCGGCGGCCGTCTCGCCGGGGCGGGGCTTGATGTCTATGAGTTTGAGCCGCAGATCAATCCGGCGCTGATGGCGCTGGAAAACGTGACTCTGCTGCCGCATCTGGGCACCGCCGCTCTCGAGGTGCGCAGCAATATGGGGATGATGGCGGTCGACAACCTGATCGCATTTGCCGAAGGTCGGGATTTGCCAAACCCTGTCTAGGTGGCCCGCGCCCGAAGGCGCCCGCCGCCGGGTTAAATCCAAATCTGCGGACGCTCCGCGGGGAGTATTTGGCAAGCCCCACTGCCAGTGGGCAGGGCCGCTTTCTGGCTTCTACCGAAGGATAGCTCTGACCAGACGCAGGATTTTTCAGCGATTTGCCTTGGTTTTGCCCACGGCATGCCTTGGGCTGGCCGTCCGGATGGAACAGGGCTGAACACACTGGCTCTGTGCCAGGGAAGACGGGGTGCGGATGGGGCGTTTGCGATGATCTGGCCGATGTCCGCTGGGGCGGGGCAGGACGGACCTTCGGTGGTGGCCGAGGGAATTCTTGCCACGACACCGATTGCCACACCCGAAGGTTGGCGGCCCGCGGGCGATCTACAAACTGGTGCGCAGGTGATGACCTTTGATAGTGGCAATCAAACGGTGTCTCAGGCACTGACGCTGTCTTTGGAAGACCCGCCGCCGGAATTCTGGCCTCTGCGAATTCCGCCGTGGGCGATGGACAACCGCGAAGAGGTGTTGCTGCTGCCCGAGCAGAAGGTGCTGATCGAGTCAGATTGTGCCGAGGATCTCTTTGGCGATCCTTTCGCGCTGATCCCGGCACGGGCGCTTGAGGGGTGGCGAGGCATAGAGCGGTGCCGGCCGCCGCCCCTGCTGGCCGCAGTGCAATTGCGCTTTGTGCGGCATCAGGTGATTTATGCCAGCCGGGGCGTCTTGTTGTCTTGTGCGGGGGATGCGTTGGCCGAGAGCGATTGGCAGGCGCGCGATTACAGCATCTGTTCGCTGGCGCAGGCGCAGCACATGATTGTTTGCCTTATGGCCGAAGAGGCCGGTGCTGCTCTGCGCAGGGCAGAGCAGCACCGGCAAGGTTAGGCAGCCTTGCGGGCCGTCTTGCCATAGAACGTCTTACCCGACGCCGCCATGTCACGCAGCAAGTCTGGTGTGGCAAAGCGCGCGCCCTCGCTTTGGGTCAGGGCGTCGCAGATTTCCACCGCACGCGCTGCGCCGATGATATCGAGCCAGCCGAACGGGCCACCCGACCACGGCGCAAAGCCCCAGCCGAGGATGGCGCCCACATCGCCTTCGCGGATATCGGTCAGCACGCCATCTTCCAGCGCCCGCACCGCCTCCAGCACCTGCGCCATCAGCAGGCGGTGCTGCACATGGGTCAGATCGGGTTGCGTGTCCGCCACCGGATAGCGGCCTTCCAGCCCATCCCACAACCCTTCGCGCTTGCCCGCCGCGTCATAAGTGTAAAAGCCAGCATTGGCCTTTTTGCCCAAGCGGCCCTGATCGGCCATCCAGAACAGCACCTCATCCACCGCGCCATCGGGATAGGCGTCTCCCATCGCCAGTTTCGTGGCCTTGGCAATCTTGACCCCCAGATCAATCGAGGTTTCATCGACGAGTTGCAGCGGCCCCAGCGGCATCCCGACCAACTTGGCCGCATTTTCCACCAAAGCAGGCTCTACCCCTTCGGCCACCATGCGGATACCTTCGTTGATATAGGGGATGATGCAACGATTGGCGTAAAAGAACCGCGCATCGTTCACCACGATCGGCGTCTTGCGCAGCTGACGCACGAAATCGAGCGCCTTGGCCACGGCGCGGTCGCCTGTGCCCTTGCCGCGAATGATTTCCACCAGCATCATCTTTTCGACCGGCGAAAAGAAATGGATGCCGATGAATTCATCAGGCCTGCTGCTGGCCTTTGCCAGATCGGTGATCGGCAGGGTCGATGTGTTGGTGGCAAAGATGCAGGTCGCATCGGTTGCGGCCTCGGCCAGTTTGGTGACCTCGGCCTTTACCTTGGGGTCTTCAAACACCGCTTCGACGATCAGATCGCAGCCCTTCAGCGCGCTGTAATCGGTGGTCGCCGTTATGCGCGCCAGCATCGCGTCCTTCTTTTCGGGCGTCGCCTTTTTGCGGGCGATGCCCTTGTCCATGTAATCGGCGCTATAGGCCTTGCCGCGGTCGGCGGCGGCCTGATCGCGGTCGATCAGCACGACCTCGATCCCCGCCTGTGCCGCGACCAGCGCGATGCTGGCCCCCATCATGCCCGCGCCCAGAACGCCCAGTTTGCGCACCTTCTGATCGGGCACATCGGCGGGGCGCACGGCACCTTTTTCCAGCGCCTCTTTGTTGACGAACAGCGACCGGATCATCGCGGATGAGGATGGGTTCATCAGGATATTGGTGAACCAGCGCGCCTCGATCCGCAGGGCGGCATCAAAGGGTACCAGCGCCCCTTCATAGACCGCCGATAACAGCGCCTTGGCGGCCGGGAATGCGCCTTGGGTCTGGGCGTTGACCATGGCGCTTGCCCCGACAAAGGTCATGAAACCGGCGGGTTGATAGGGGGTGCCGCCCGGCATCTTGTATCCTTTGGCGTCCCAAGGTTTCACAATATCGGCATCCGTGGCCGACAAGACCCAAGCCCGCGCATCGGCCAGCGGGTCGGCGGATACCTCATCAATCAGACCGGCCGATTTGGCCTGTGCGGGGCTGCTTTGCTTGCCCTCCAGCAAAAAGGGTGCGGCCGCCATCGCGCCCAGTTTACGCACCAGCCGCGTGGTGCCGCCCGCGCCGGGGAAGATACCGATCATGATCTCGGGCAGGCCGATCTTGGCCTTAGGATTATCGGCGGCAAAGATACGGTGACAGGCCAGCGGAATTTCCAGCCCGATGCCAAGGGCCGTGCCGGGCAGAACGGCGGCAATGGGTTTGCCGCCCTTGTTGGTCTTGGCATCCATCCCGGCGCGCTCGATCTTGCGCAGGATGGCGTGGATTTTCATGATGCCGTCAAACAACCCGGCGGCGGGGTTGTCGCCTGCCTCATCACGCATGCGGGCCAGCACGTTCAAATCCATGCCAGCGGCGAAATCGGGCTTGCCCGAGGTCAGCACGATACCCTTGACGGCCGGATCGGCCAGGGCGGTATCAATGAACCCGTCCAGTTCGGCAAAACCGGCCAGCGACATCACGTTCATGCTTTTGCCCGGCACGTCCCAGATGATCGTGGCCACGCCATCGGCATCGGTGGTATAGTGGAATTCGGCCATCTTGGCTCCTCCCTGAATAAATGGCTTCGACGCGGGTGTCAGACCCGTTCGATGATCGTGGCGGCCCCCATGCCGGATGCGATGCACAGCGTGGCCAGACCGACCTGTTTATCTGTGCGCTCCAGCTCATCCAGCAAGGTGCCGATGATGATCGCCCCGGTGGCACCCAACGGATGCCCCATGGCGATCGACCCGCCATTGACGTTGACCACGGATGGATCGACATCAAAGGCCTGCATGAAGCGCAGCACGACCGAAGCAAAGGCCTCGTTCACCTCGAACAGGTCAATGTCGGAAATGGCCATACCGCTATCGCGCAGGATCTTTTGCGTCACCGGCACCGGCCCGGTCAGCATGATCGTCGGATCGGTGCCGATCTTGGCGGTGGCGCGGATGCGCGCGCGCGGCTTCAGCCCGTATTCGCGGCCAAATTCGGCATTACCGATCAATACGGCCGCCGCCCCGTCAACGATACCACTGGAATTACCGGCATGGTGGATATGGTTGATCCGCTCCAGATGCGGATATTTCAGCAGTGCGACCTTGTCGAAACCGGGCATCACCTCGCCCTGATCCTTGAAGGCGGGCTTCAGCGCGCCCAGCGTCTGCATATCGGTGTTCGGGCGCATGTATTCATCGCGCGTCAGGATCGGCAGGCCGTTCACATCCGTTACCGGCACCACGGATTTGTCAAACCGGCCCTGCGCCCAGGCATGGGCGGCGCGGCGCTGGCTTTCCACCGCCAGCGCATCGGCATCATCGCGCGAAAACCCGTATTCGGTGGCGATGATATCGGCCGAAATGCCCTGGGGCACGAAATAGGTTTTCATCGCCAGCGACGGATCGACGGCAATTGCCGCGCCATCGCTGCCCATTGGCACGCGCCCCATCATTTCGACCCCGCCCGCGACATAGGCCCGCCCGGCACCTCCGCGCACCTGATTGGCGGCCAGGTTGACGGCCTCCATCCCGCTGGCGCAAAAGCGGTTGATCGACAGCCCCGGCACCTGCTGATCAAAATCCGAGGCCAGAACCGCGCTGCGCGCCAGGCAGCCGCCCTGTTCGCCGACCTGGGTGACATTGCCCCAGATCACATCCTCGATCGCGGTGGTGTCCAGATTGTTGCGATCCTTGATCGTGTTGAGCACACCCGCCGACAGATGGACGGATGTGACCTCGTGCAGGGCGCCGTCCGCACGGCCCTTGCCGCGCGGGGTTCGGATGGCGTCATAGATAAAGGCATCGGTCATAAGAACCTCCTTTACAGGCCACGGTCGGCAGGCGATCCGGGCATCAGGTCATAGGGATGTTTCCAGCCGGGCAGGGCGGCGATGCGATCCAGCCAGGCGTCGATATTCGGGTAATCCTTGCGGTCAAAGCCGAAAGGTTCGGGATAGAACAGATAGCCGCAACAGGCGAAATCCGCGATGGTGGGTGCATCGCCCACCAGCCAGTCGTTTCCGTCCAGCGCGCTGTCCAGCGTCTTGAAGGCGGCGGTCAGCCGGGGTTTCAGCCAGTCGATGACACCGGCGGGCTGTTTTTCGGCGGGCACGAAGTTCATCAGATAGCGCAACAGGCCACATTGCGACGACATCTTGTGATTGTCCCAGAACACCCAGCGCAGCACATCGCGCCGCTCATTCGCGCTGCGGCCGCCGAACTTGCCGGTTTTCGATGACACATAATCCTGGATCACCCCCGACTGGCTGAGCGTGACATCGCCATCAATCATCACCGGCACCTCGCCCATGATGTTCATGGCGCGGTATTCGGGCGTGCGGGTTTCACCGTTGAAGAAATCTACATAGACCGGCTCCCAGTCGGCATCCGCCAGTTGAAGGGTCAGCGCCGCCTTGTAGGAATTGCCGCTTTCGCCAAAGCAAAGAAGTTTGATGGTCATGTTTCCTCCGATGGTCCGCCTTGTGATCAGGGCGGGGAATTTGAGTATTTTTGCCAAGAAGATAAGACATGGCAGCGATGATAACCGGCCGTTAACCTTGATGCGGGCAATGTCGGGATGCGGTACAGGCTGGAGAGCCGATGACCGCCCAAGGAGATGCCCTGCCATCCCGCCGATCTGCGTGCCGGATGGCAGGGCGGACATGCCCCATCTTCTTGGTCCAAATACTCTCGCCGAAGGCGGCGCAACGCAGGGGCCGGGCGGGCGCTCATTTCTTGCGGGCCTCCAGTTCCGAGTTGAACAGCCGCAGGCGATGGCCAAAGGTTTCTTCGTCGATCACGGAATCGAAGTTTTCGAACAGGAAGGACAAAGCCTCGCCCTCATCCAGCCCCGATTGCTGGGCAAAGCGTTTCAGGCGGCGATAGCCGTCTTCGGTCATGGCGACCGGAAAGCGGCGGGTCAGGCGGAAACGTTTGGGCATCTTGTCCCTTTCAGGGTCAGAAACTGGCGGCGTCCAAGGCCATCACCGTATCGGCGCCGCTTTGAATGCGGGCCAGATGCATCGTGGTGGCGGGCAGGTGCCGTGCCATGTAATAGCGCCCGGTCGCGATCTTGGTTTCATAGAAGTCGGTGTCAGAGGCGCCACCGTCAAGGGCGGCCTGTGCGGCTGCGGCCATGCGCGCCCACATCAGCCCCATGCAGACATGGCCGAACAGGTGCATGAAATCATTGGCGCCGGCCAGCGCGTTATCGGGATTTTTCATGCCGTTCTGCATGAAATACATCGCTGCGGCCTGCAGGTCTTTCGATGCCTGTTTCAGGGGGTCGAGAAAGCCCTGTTTCAGCGCCGCGTTGCTGTCGTTTTCCTTGATGAATGTCTTGACCATTTCGAAAAATGCCATGGCGTGCTTGCCGCCATCCTGGGCCAGTTTGCGCCCCACCAGATCCAGCGCCTGAATGCCGTTGGCCCCTTCGTAAATCTGCGTGATCCGGGCGTCGCGCACGAATTGCGACATACCGTTTTCTTCGATATAGCCATGGCCGCCAAAGACCTGCTGGGCCGATACGGCCATTTCAAACCCCTTGTCGGTCTGAAAACCCTTGATGACGGGGGTCAGCAGGGAAATCAGCCCTTCGGCATCCGCATCACCCGACCGGTGCGAGCGGTCGATCAGATGCGCCCCCCACAAGGTCAGGGCGCGGGCACCTTCGACAAAGGATTTCTGGTCCATCAGCATCCGGCGCACATCAGGATGCACGATGATCGGATCGGCAGGGCCGTCGGGATTTTTCGTCCCGTTGACATCACGCCCTTGCAGGCGGTCGCGGGCATAGGCCAGCGCGTTCTGATAGGCGGCCTCGGCCTGGGCATAGCCTTGCAGGCCGACGCCGACGCGGGCTTCGTTCATCATGGTGAACATCGCGCGCATGCCCTTGTGCAGATCGCCCAGCAGAAAGCCCGTGGCGCCGTCATAATTCATTACACAGGTGGCATTGCCGTGAATGCCCATCTTTTCTTCCAGATTGCCACAGGTCACGGTGTTGCGATCGCCCAGGGTGCCATCGGCATTGACCATGAATTTGGGCACGATGAACAGCGATATGCCCTTGGTGCCTTCGCCGCCGCCCGGCGCCTTGGCCAGCACCAGGTGGATGATATTGTCGGTCAGGTCGTGTTCACCGGCGGAAATAAAGATCTTTTGCCCGGTGATCTTGTAACTGCCATCCGCCTGCGGTTCGGCCTTCGTGCGCATCATGCCCAGATCGGTGCCGCAATGCGGTTCGGTCAGGTTCATGGTGCCGGACCAGTCGCCGGTGACCATTTTGGGCAGATAGGTCGCCTTTTGGTCATCGGTGCCATGGGTGTGGATGGCGGAATAGGCGCCATGCGTCAGGCCCTGATACATGTTGAAGGCCATATTGGCCGACACGAAGATTTCACCCACGGCCGTGTTCAGCACATAGGGCATGCCCTGGCCGCCATATTCGGGATCGCAGTCCAGACCCATCCAGCCACCGGTCTTCATCTGGTCATAGGCCTGTTTGAAACCTTCGGGTGTGCGCACCACGCCGTTCTCCAGCATGCAGCCCTGCGTGTCGCCGACCGCGTTCAGCGGCGCCAGCACCTCTGTGGCCAGTTTGCCGGCCTCGTCCAGCACGGCGGCGGTAAACTCGGGTTCCAATTCGTTGTAACCGGTGATGTCGGCCGTGGAGACCTTCAGAAGATCGTGCATAACGAACTGCAGATCGCGGGTCGGGGCGGTATATGTCGGCATCTGATCCTCCCAAATCTTGTGCGGCGGTGGCAATCTAGTTGGCGGCGCGGGCCTGGGCATAGGCAGCCAGTTGCTGTTCGCCCCAGGCAAGCTGTTCTTTCAGGTCGCTGATCGCTTCCGAAAGCTCGTCGCGCTGGCGTTCCATGTCTTTCAGGCGTTCCAGCGCCATGTCATATGTGCGGCGCAGTTGCGTTTCCTGCTGGTCGCCGGTGTCATACAGGTCAAGCAATTGACGGATTTCTTCGAGGCTGAAACCAAAACGCTTGCCGCGCAGGATAAGTTTCAGGCGCGCGCGATCGCGGCGGGTGAACAGGCGTTTCTGGCCCTGGCGGATCGGCGACAACAATTCCTTTGATTCATAAAAGCGCAGCGTGCGGGGGCTGACATCAAAGGCTTCACACATCTGTCGGATCGTCAACTGATCGTCATTCATCATTCATACCACTTGGTCACACAAGAATCTGCAGGGCTTATAGCCACTATACAGCTAAAGTTGACGTGCACGTAAACAAGACGTCACGTCACATCTTGTCCATATCGTGATCAGGGGCGCATCGCCCCGGTATCTGTCATGCTGTCATATCTGCGCAGCGATGGTGTCGTGCAGTTTTTGAAGGTCGTCTATCGTTTCGCCAAGCTGACTGTGTTCGGTGCGCAGTTCTTCCAGCTTGCGCGCGGCCAGTTCCACCCATGCCTGGTTTTGTGCCGTTGTGCCCTGACGCTCATAGATTTCCAGCCATTGCCGGATTTCTTCCAGGCTGAATCCGAAACGCCGACCGCGCAGGATCAGGGTCATGCGGGCAATTTCGCGCGCGGTATAGGTTCGGTTACGTCCATCGCGCTGGGGCGATAGAAGTTCAATATATTCGTAATATCGCAGCGTCCGCGGCGTGACGTCGAAGCGGGTGCACATTTCCTTGAAATTCAAGGCCTGTTCCGTCACCGTTTCCTCCTACGGTGTCTGACAATGACCTTACGGTAACCATATCAGGCGCAGCACGCAAATCAGTTCATGAAGCCGGGTGCCAAAAAGAAGAACAGGTAGGACAGCAACAACGCTGGGATCGACGAATAGACAGTCGCCAGAATAGCGGCGCGCGGGTTCAGCGCGATTGCGGGAAACAGGGCGTCGCCATCATTCGATATCGTATTTCCCAGCAGTGCCGCGAAGGGGATCATGCCGTTCACATATAAGGTCGTGACCAGAACCTGCGGCCCGCAGCCCGGAATGAACCCAACGACAACGCCCATCAGCGGCAACAGCGGCGCGATGGATTGGAACAGGTGTTTAAGATCAAGCCCGGCAAAGGTCGCGGCATATTCATAGGCCAGATAGGCCCCGATGACCCAGATCGAGATGAAACTGGTTTCTTCGGCGGCACGTGCGGGGGGGGCATCATCGGGATGGGTCATCGCCTGCACGGGGGAGGTAGCCCAGATTGCCAGCCCTGCCGCGATACCGGCCAGCGCGATCCAGGACACCGGCACACCCAGAACCGAGTCGAGCGAAACCTGCGCGATCTGAGCCGCGCCGACAACCAATCCGGGGACCGCCAGCGCCAGATAAACCCAGTGCAGGGGTTTGATGCGGCCAATGCGGGGGGCAATCGCGCAGGATGCAGCGGCTTGTTCGATTCTGATCGGATTGAACCTGTCAACCAGCCAGCCCGACAAGACCCCGACGACAAAGGACATCGGCAAGACCACCGCGGCGGTTTCGGGCCGCGTCGCGATCAGCAGGAAGGCGGCATCGCCCATGGTCGCGGTCAGGGTTGCCACCATGGCGCCCATGCCGACATGACCCGAAGAATATGCAGCCACCACCACCACGGCACCGCCGCAGCCCGGCGTCATGCCCAGAAAGGCCGCGATGGGAACCTGCCACATTTTCGAGCTTTCCATCAGCGCCCCGATGTTGAACTTGAAAAACCGCTCGGCGCCGTAAAACAGCATCAATGTGGCTGCGACAAAGACAGACACCTGGGTGAATGCGTCGATCAGTTGCGATCGGGTTGTCTCTCCCAGCGGCCCGGGAAAGCAGGCAAGCACAGCGATTGCCAGCACCACGATCAGTCGTCCAGCGCGAAACGGCCCGATATTCGCGGGCATATCCGACGCCGCCGGCAACGCGGGATTGGACGAGTGGGGTGGCATGATGCAATCCTGTTTGATTGTGCGAATTATTATCAATTGCATAATTAGGGCTTGATGCGCGAATAGCAAGGCCCAATAAACCGATCTGCGAAAGGAAATGTGCAATGAGCGATTATGAATTCACCGAAGAGGATCTGGCGCATGGACCTTGCCCGCATGCCTCGGCGCTGTCGATCGAGCTTGGCACGCGCGAACACGGCATCGCAGAGATGGCGCTGCCCTATGCTGCGCATCTGGTCGGGGATCCCAGCACCGGCGTTATCCACGGCGGAGCTGTTGCCACCTTGCTGGATACATGTTGCGGAACGTCAGTCATGGTGCATGACATGTCGCCGATTTCGACGGCCACGCTGGGCTTGCGGATCGACTATATGCGTTCGGCCACGCCGGGGCAGGCCATCCGGGCGCGTGCGGAATGCTATCACATAACCCATACCGTTGCCTTCGTGCGGGCCACCGCGGTTGATGACGATGCCGAAAACCCGGTTGCGACAGCCACCGGCACCTTTGCCGTCACCTTTGCAGAGGGATCAGGCAAATGAGTTCGAATATCTCGCGCAGGCCCCCCGCCACCCGCGTGCTGCGCGAAACGGCGCTGCGCAATCTTGTTCAGGAAATTCCTTATATCCGGTTTCTGGGTATCAAGTTCGATCAGCGCGGCGAGGAACTGACCGCCATTTTGCCTTTCGACTTTGGCCTGATCGGCGATCCGATGCTTCCGGCACTGCATGGCGGTGTGACCGCAGCGTTTCTGGAGGTGACGGCGATCATCGAACTGGGCTGGTCAACAGTGTGGGAGCAGATGGAGCGCGGCGTGCCCGATGCGGGACAACTGGCGGCTGGCGCCCTGCCGCGGTTGCCAAAGACGATAGACTTTTCAGTTGATTTCCTGCGTTCGGGCCTGCCGCGCGATGCCTATGCGCGGGCGCGGATCAACCGCAGCGGCAGACGTTTCGCCAGCGTTCATGTCGAGGCCTGGCAAGACAGTCCGACCCGGCTGTTCGCGCAGGCGACCGGTCATTTTCTGATGCCGGGGCCTGACGGACACTGATCAGGGGCGGGCGTGGCCGGATTATCGGTTGTCGTGCGGCGGCCCTGGATCAGTGCCAGAACGGCCTGGGGTGGTCGGCCGATGGCAGCCTTGCCATTCGCGAAAACCATGGGGCGTTCAATCAGAACCGGGTTTTCCACCATGGCGCGCAGCAAGGTTTCGTCGTCTTCGGCGCCCGACAGCCCCAGTTCGGCAAAGCGGGCCTCTTTCACGCGCATCAGATGGAGGGCGGGCAGGTTCAACTGGTGCCGGGCCGCGCGCAGTTCATCAAGGCTGGGCGCGTCATCCAGATATCTGCGCACCACAGGGGCGATACCACGATCATGCAGCAAGGCCAGTGTTTCGCGCGATTTGGAGCAGCGCGGATTATGCCAGATGATCACATCGCTCATAGCCAGTCCTTTCGATCGACGCCCACAGCCTGCGCCACGGTATCGAACCCGTCGCGGGCCAGCAACGCATCCAACCCCCGGATGATACGCGGGATAAGGGACATGCCCTGATAAACCATCGCCGAATACAGTTGCACCGCATTGGCACCGGCCCGGATCTTGGCATAGGCATCTTCCGCAGATCCGATGCCGCCCACGCCTATCAGCGGGATCTGGCCCTGGGTCACTTCAGACAGCTTGGCCAGAACGCGGGTTGATTTCTCGAACAGGGGCGCGCCGGACAGCCCGCCTTTTTCAGCGGCATGGCGGCTGTACAACCCGTCACGGGCCAGAGTGGTGTTGGTGGCAATGATTGCGTCCAGCCCGGCGGCCCTTGCCACATCGGCGATGTCCGCCAGTTCGGCATCCGTCAGGTCGGGCGCGATCTTGAGGAAGATCGGGATCGGCCGGGCCAGCGCGCCCCGCGCGGCCATGACGCCGCCCAGCAATGCCGACAACGCGGCCTTGCCCTGCAAATCGCGCAGATTTTCGGTGTTGGGCGACGATACATTTACGGTCGCGAAATCCAGATACGGGCCGCATTGCGTCAGCACCTGCGAGAAATCCTGCGCGCGGTCGGCGCTGTCCTTGTTCGCGCCCAGATTCAGGCCGATCACGCCGCCTTTGGGGCGCGCCGCCAGCCGGGCGGCGATGGCCTGCATGCCATCATTATTGAACCCGAAGCGGTTGATCACGGCCTGATCTTCGCTCAGCCGATACAGGCGCGGGCGCGGATTGCCGGGCTGTGGGCGCGGGGTGGCTGCGCCCACTTCGACAAAGCCGAAACCCGATCGTGCCAGGGGCCGCAATGCGGTTGCGTTCTTGTCATAGCCCGCCGCCAGGCCAACCGGGTTGGGCAAGGCCAGTCCGGCGATATCGGTCGCCAGCCGGGCCGACGTCACAGGGCCGGGCAGGGGCACCAGCCCCGCGTTCAGCGCCCGTAACGACAGACCATGCGCCAGTTCCGGGTCCAGCCGATGCAATGCCCAAAGTCCAAGCTGCTCGATCATCTAGATGACCCCTTCGGGAAAGATATGGCCGGTCGCGCCCAACGGCAGGGATTTGTCCCACAGCACCTCGGACCGCCGCAAGGGCCGATACAGGTGCGGAAACAGCGCGCCGCCGCGCGACGGTTCCCAACGCAGCGCGTCACCCAAGGCCCCTGTGTCACAGGCCAGCAGCACCAGATCGCTTTCCTGCGCGAAATGTTTGGCGGCGGTCACGCTCACCTGACCCGCCGTCGAAAAATGGATGAACCCGTCGGCCAGATCGACCGGCGCACCCTGTGTTTCGCCCGCGCTGCAAAACGCATCCCATTCGGCGCGCCGGAATATCTTGAAAATCAGCATGGCACTCACATGCCCGTTGACCGCGCTGCGGTCAATGTCGCCGATGCGGGTGCCGGGGATTTTCGTATGACGGCAGGCTTGAAGCGGTTAACGGCGTGGCGGTTCCTTGCCGCCGTCGGTGCGGGGCTTGCGTTTGCCCGGGCCGGTTTTCGGTTTGTCCGGCTTGCCGGGGCGAACAAAGCGCTTTGACGTATCCGCCGCGTTTGATTTCGCGCGCGGGGGTTTTCCACCGGGCTTGCCTGCCGGCTTGGCTGCGGGTTTGCCGGCTGGCTTTGGCTTTCGGTATTTTTCGACACCGGGCATCGGTCCTGCGGGGGCCGCGCGCGTATCAGCGGGCTTATCGTGACGGGCGCGGCGTGGTGCGGTGCTGTCGGCATCCATGGCGCGGGCGGGTTTCCCCGGTGCAGAGCCGTCGGGCGACCAGCCTTGTTGTGCGCGGGCCGGTTTGCGCGGGGCGGGTGCGTCGTCGCGGGCAGGGGGCGGGGCGGGTGCGTGCGCCGGGGTTGCATCGTGGTCTTTTGCGGGCATTGCATCGGCGGGGGGGCGTGAATCGCGATAGGCCGGGCGGGTATTTTGTGCAGGGGTCACGGCATCGGGAACACCGTCAAGCTGGCGAATGGTGACGCCTTCTTCCAGGGTGCCGTCCTTGCCCAGCCTGGCCAGAAAGCCCGCGACGCTGGACTGTTCAATCTCGACGAAAGTTTCGGCTTGCTGCACCCGAATGGCGCCGATCGCCTCTTTGCGCAGGTTTCCCGCGCGGCACAACAGCGGCAGCAGCCAGCGCGCCTCGGCCCGGTCTTTCTGGCCAACCGACATGGCGAACCAGACGCTGGGGCCAAAGGGTTTGCGTTCTTTCGGATTCGGGGCGCCACCGGGGGCCGCCAGTTCTTCCGGGGCCGACTGGCGGTCACGATAGAGACGCAGATAGGCTGCGGCGATCCTGTCGGGCGAATGCAGTTTCAGTAGGCGGGCGGCGAAATCGGCCTGTTCGTCGGTGATTTCGGCCTCCCATACGGGATCGGCCAGAAGGCGTTCTTCGTCACGGCGCAGAATTTCCTCGGCCGAAGGCGGGGCGATCCATTCGGCCTGGATCTTGGCGAATTTCAACAGCCGTTCCGCCTTTTTGGTAGCGCTGGGCGGAATGATCAGCGCCGAGATACCCTTGCGGCCTGCGCGCCCGGTTCGGCCCGAGCGGTGCAGCAGGGCCTCGGGGTTCGATGGCAGGTCGGCATGGATAACCAGTTCCAGATTGGGCAGGTCGATGCCGCGCGCGGCGACATCGGTCGCAATGCAGACCCGCGCGCGACCGTCGCGCATGGCCTGCAGCGCGTGGGTGCGTTCGGTCTGGCTCAACTCGCCCGACAGGCTGACCACGGCAAAACCGCGATTGGCAAAACGGGCCATCAGACGGTTCACCGCAGCGCGCGTGTTTGCAAAGACGATGGCGTTCTGGGCATCGTGAAAGCGCAGAACATTGATGATGGCGTTTTCGGCATCCGAGTGGGCGACCTGCACGGCCTGATAGGTGATGTCGGCATGCTGGCTGGTGCCGCTTTGGGTCGAGACGCGCACCGCGTCACGCTGGTATTGTTTGGCCAGCTTGGTGATCATCGGCGGCACGGTGGCCGAAAACATCAATGTGCGTCTGTCGGCCGGGGCGGCGCCCAGCATGAATTCCAGATCCTCGCGGAACCCCAGATCCAGCATCTCGTCGGCCTCGTCCAGAATGACCGCGCGCAGGCCTGTCATGTCCAGCGAGCCGCGCTGGATGTGGTCGCGCAGCCGGCCCGGCGTTCCCACAACGATATGGGCGCCGCGTTCCAGGGCGCGCCGTTCATCACGCATATCCATACCACCGACACAGGAGGCCAGCCGCGCGCCCGCCCTGGCATAAAGCCAGGCCAGTTCACGCATCACCTGCAGGGCCAGTTCGCGCGTGGGCGCGATGACAAGGGCCAGCGGTGCAGCGGCAGGACCCAGCGTTTCGGCATCGCCCATAAGGGTGCGGGCGATGGCCAGCCCAAAGCCAACGGTTTTGCCAGATCCGGTCTGCGCCGATACCAGAAGGTCCGCGTCTTGCAGTTCGGGGGCCGTGACGGCCTGCTGAACGGCGGTCAGCGTGTCATAGCCGCGCTGGGCAAGGGCGTCGGAAAGTGACTGAATCATCTGGTAAGCTCTGTCCGTGGGGTTCTGGCGCATATGCGCCTGACAATCGCGGCGCGGGCCGCACAGGATGTGACCCAATAGCGGCACACAGGCGGGATGTATACCGCAATAATGCCGTGTGGGCGTCCGGTGTTCAGGCGGTATGGGCCTGAAAGCCGGGCCTGTGCTGCAGGGCGAGAATAACCGAATAGGCTTGAAGTTTGCTGCCCATCGATGTTATCTGCATCGCGTCGCGGGCGTTGTGTAATGGTAAGACCTTAGCCTTCCAAGCTAAAGACGCGGGTTCGATTCCCGCCGCCCGCTCCATCCTGCCAAATCCGCGATCGGCCTGTGGCCGGTGACTGGTTCAGTCGTTTGCCAGGGAAATCCATATCGACTGTTCATTGCGGGGCATGCCGACAATTGGCCCGGGCGCGGCAATTGGTCCGCGATTGCGGGTATCGCTGTCTTGTTGTGCCGGGCACAAGCCTTTATGTCGGGCGGCGAAACCAGACGGGATCAGTCAATGGCCAGCACGGACAGTCATACCGCCGAGGAGCGTGCGAAATCGCGGCGTATCGGGGCGCTGCGGCAGTTGATGCCCTTCGTGGCGCCCTATCGCGGGTTGGTCACGATGGCGGGTGTTGCGCTGGTATTGACGGCGGGGATATCGCTGGTTTTGCCGCTGGCGGTGCGTCGGGTGGTGGACGGGTTCAGCACCCAGCAGACCGCGTTGCTGGATCAGTATTTCCTTGCCGCACTCGGGATTGCCGGCCTTTTGGCTTTGGGCACGGGGTTGCGTTACTATCTGGTCACGCTTGTGGGCGAGCGGGTCGTGGCGGACATCCGCAAGGCGGTTTTCGCCCGGATGATCGGGATGAGTCCGGCCTTTTTCGAGAACATCATGACGGGCGAGGTGCTGTCGCGTATCACCACCGATACCACGCTGATCCTGTCGGTGATCGGGTCCTCGGTATCGGTCGCTTTGCGCAATGCGCTGATCCTGATTGGTGGCCTGGTTTTGTTGATGATGACATCGGCCAAGCTGACAGGGCTTGTGTTGCTTGTCGTGCCGGTGGTGATCGTGCCGATCATCGTTCTGGGTCGGAGGTTGCGAAATCTAAGCCGTGAAAACCAGGACTGGATCGCCAATTCATCCGGATCGGCATCCGAGGCGTTGTTATCGGTTCAGACGGTGCAGGCGTTTACCTTCGAGGGCCGCAGCAGCGGCCGCTTTGACGATGTGACCGAAAAATCGTTTCGTTCTGCCCGCAAGCGGATTGGAACCCGCGCGATCATGACGATGATCGTGATCACCCTTATCTTTTCGGGTGTTGTCGGGGTGTTGTGGGTGGGGGCGCGCGATGTGCGCGCCGACATGATGAGCATCGGCGAGCTTGTGCAATTCGTGATCTATTCGGTGATGGTCGCCGGTGCCGTGGGCGCGCTGTCGGAAATCTGGGGCGAGTTGCAACGCGCCGCCGGCGCGACCGAGCGCCTTGTTGAACTCATTCATGCCCGGGACAGTGTCAATGACCCCGACCGGCCCCGCTTGCTGCCTGGCCCGGTGAAGGGCGCGATCAGCTTTGACAATGTGACCTTCCGCTATCCGTCCCGACCGAATACCGCCGCGTTGGAGGGCATCAATCTGACCGTGCAGCCGGGGGAAACCGTGGCGCTGGTCGGTCCGTCGGGGGCCGGGAAATCAACGATCGTTCAATTGATGCTGCGGTTCTATGATCCGACCGAAGGGCAGGTCACGCTGGACGGTGTGCCGCTGACAGAAATGGCGCGCAGCGATTTCCGCCGTCATATCGCGCTGGTGCCGCAAGACCCGGTGATCTTTGCCGATACCGCCCGCGAAAACATCCGCCTGGGGCGCCCCGACGCCACCGATGCCGAGGTCGAGGCCGCCGCCCGTGCCGCCGCCGCGCATGACTTTCTGGTGCGTTTGCCTGATGGCTATGACAGCCAGGTGGGCGAACGGGGGGTCATGCTGTCGGGCGGTCAGAAACAACGCATCGCGATCGCCCGCGCCATTCTGCGCGACGCGCCGGTTCTGCTGCTGGACGAGGCCACATCGGCGCTGGATGCGGAATCGGAACGTCTGGTGCAAAAGGCCGTCGATCTGATGGCCGCTGATCGCACCACTATCATTGTGGCGCATCGTCTGGCGACGGTGAAAAAGGCCGACCGGATCATCGTGTTCGATGAGGGCAGGATCATCGCGGAGGGCACACATGAGGCGCTTGTGGCCGAGGGTGGTCTTTATGCACGTCTGGCGCGCCTGCAATTTACCGCGGGTGCGACGGAAGCAGCCTGAATTCCCCCTTACCGGTGGCCGCATTGCTGTTACGGTCTTCCTGCAATGTCATTTACAGGAGAGTAAGATGGGCCTTTGGAATTTCGTGAAAAGCGCCGGCAAGAAGCTGACTGGTCGCGCCGAGGCGGCCGAAGCCCCCGCGCAAGACGCGCTGCAAAAGGAAATCAGCGATCTGGGGCTGGATGCCAGCGGGCTGGATATCACCGTGGATGGCGATACGGTCAAGGTCAGCGGCAAGGCGGTCAGTCAGGAAATGAAGGAAAAGGTTATTCTGGCCGTCGGCAATGTGGAAGGCGTGGCCGCCGTCGCGGATGAGGCCGGTGGTGCCGATCCGGTTTTTCATACGGTCGTCAAGGGCGACACCTTGTGGAAGATCGCCGAAAAGACATTGGGCAAGGGTGGCCGCTATCCCGAGATTTTCGAGGCCAACAAACCCATGCTCAGCCATCCCGACAAGATTTACCCCGGCCAGGTCCTGCGCATCCCTCAGGCTTAGGGTATGAAAATACCGACATTCCAGAGGTGTGCAAACGCCTCTGGACCGATCTTACGTCACGTCGCGGATACCATGCCCGCTTGCGAAAAGCCGATTCCCACCCCAATTTCATATAAAGCCTTCATGGGCTTTGGGAGGAGGAAGCCATGGAACATTATTCATCGCGCGCTGATCGTGACGCGGTCGAAGCTGAATGCAGCTGGGCCGAACGCGGGTTGCCCAACAGCATCTATCAGGTGCTTGAACGGACACGCAAAGCCAATGGTCCGCGAAATGCCATCACCTTTCAGCTTGAATCCGGTCCGAAGGATCGCGCCGAAACGCTGCATTGGGATGATTTCCATGCCGAAGTGACACGCGCGGCCAACCTGTTTCGAAGCCTTGGCATCGGGCAGGGAGATGTCATCGCCTGTGTTCTGCCCAATTGCAACGAAATGGCCGTGGCGCTGATTGCCGGGGCGACTGCGGGGATCGTGAACCCGATCAACCCGTTGCTGGACGCCGAACAGATTGGTGCGATCCTGCATGAAACCAAGGCGCGGGCGGTTGTTACGCTGAGGGCTTTTCCGCAAACGGATGTCGCGCAGAAAGTTGCGGCGGCCCTGGCCTGGGCACCGGATGTCAAAACAGTGCTGGAGGTTGACCTTCTGCACTATCTCGATGCGCCCAAGCGGTGGATCGTGCCGTTTGTTCGCCCTTCCAACCGGATTGCCCACTCGGCGCGGGTGCTGGACATGCGGGCCGAAATGGCCCGACAGCCGGCCGATGCTCTGACCTTTGCCGAAACCGGCAAGGACCGCGTGGCGGCGATGTTCCATACGGGTGGCACCACTGGCATGCCCAAGGTGGCACAGCACAAGATGTCCGGCATGGTCTATAACGGCTGGCTGGGCGACGAGCTGTTATTCGTGCCCGGGGATACGCTGATCTGCCCGTTGCCGTTGTTTCACGTCTTCGCCGCCTATCCTGTGCTGATGTCGGTCATCAGTTCTGGCGCGCATGTGGTGTTTCCGACCCCGCAGGGCTATCGTGGCAAGGGAGTTTTCGACAATTTCTGGAAACTGGTCGAACGCTGGCGCGGAACCTTTGTCATCATCGTGCCCACAGCGGTTGCCGCGCTGATGCAGCGCCCGGTCAATGCCGATATTTCTTCCCTGCGGATGGCATTGTCGGGCTCGTCGCCCCTGCCCATCGAGTTGATAAACCGCTTTCGACAAGCAACCGGGCTGGATATCTGCGAAGGTTACGGCCTGACCGAAGCCACCTGCCTGGTGTCGATCAATCCGCCAGACGGGATCAAGAAACACGGATCGGTCGGCTTGCCTTTTCCCTATACCGATGTCCGCATCCTGCATCTGGCCAAGGATGGCAGTATCGACCGAACCTGCGAAGTGGATGAGATAGGCGAGATTTGCGTGTCGAGCCCCGGGGTTTTCGAAGGATCAACCTATACGGAAGAAGCCAAGAACCTGGGACTTTATGCCGAGGGCCGCTATTTGCGGACGGGCGATCTGGGGCGGCTGGATGCAGACGGATATCTGTTCATCACCGGCCGCGCCAAGGATCTGATCATTCGTGGCGGCCATAACATCGACCCTGCCGGGATCGAAGAGGCTTTGCTGGAACATCCGGCGGTGGCCTTCGCGGCCGCAATCGGTCAGCCAGACGGTTTTGCCGGTGAACTGCCCTGCGCCTATGTCGAACTGGTGGCCGGGGCGCAGGTGGATGCACAGGAATTGATCGACTTTGCCGCCAAGCATGTGCATGAACGGGCCGCCATTCCAAAGCATGTCGAAATTCTGGACGAATTGCCCAAAACTGCCGTTGGAAAGGTGTTCAAGCCCGATCTGCGCAAACTTGCCATTCGAAGGGTCTATGATGAAGTTCTTGCCGAAGCCGGGCTGAACGCACATGTGGCGCAGGTCGTCGAAGATCGCAAGCGCGGGCTGGTGGCGCAGATCGCCATAGAATCATCATCGGACGAGGCACGCATGAGCGAGGTTCTGGGCGCTTTCACGATCCCTTGGCAAACGGTTTCGCCCGTGCGGGGATAGCTGCGCGAAACATCTCAGGGTAGAAAGCCGACATTTGGGACAACTTACTAACAGTTTTCTCAAACGACCATATCACAGCTTCAATTGCGCCACAGCGTGGCCCCATTTCCCGCCGAAAGTCATCATGACGAAGGAAAAATAACCTTCGCGCCAAGACATAATCGAAGGGGAATTCGACATGGTTATCGGCTTTTTGATCCTGGGGGTTTATGTTGGTGCCGCATCTGCCGTTGCGACGCTTATTGCCGGAGGAAGCCTGATGGCTGCCTTCACGGCCTATATGAAGTTTGGCATTCTCGGCACTGTTCTGACAATTGCGGGATATTGCGCCATTGTCGGGCTGCAAAGCCTGCGCAGCACAATGGCGCGGCGGGCACGTGACCTTTCGCTTGAAAGCCACGGCTGAGCCATTCGCCTATTCCGAGAACGTGAATGTATAGCGGCCCAGATCGTCGCGATTGACCGAATAGGTCAGAACCTGTTGAACGCGGTTTTCGCGATCAAAGGTCAGCACCTTTGGTTTGATCTCGGTGATCTGGGATTCGTCAAGATAGACCGAATTGCAAATGATGACCTGATCACCGGGTTGGCAGGTGCGGGCGGCAGCGCCGTTCAGCACACAGCAACCTGAACCACGTTCACCCAAGATCACATAGGTGGTAATCCGTGCTCCGGAATTCTTGTTCCAGATCTCGACGAATTCCATCGGCAGAATGCCCGCCTGTTCGCAGTGGTCGGGGTCCAGCGTGATCGAGCCGTGATAATTGATATTGGCGTCAGTCACATAGATGCCGTGCAGCTTTCCAGCAACGATCTTGCGCATCTTAACTCCTTTCGCGGCCATATGCCGCCACATTGAAGATCTGGTTCGGGCCTGCCTTAGAAATCCAGCCCAAGGTCCAGCGTTCTGGCCGAATGGGTCAGGGCGCCGGTCGATATGTAATCGACGCCGGTCGAGGCGACCTCGGCAATCCGGTCAAGTTTCATATTGCCCGATGCTTCGGTCAGCACCTTGCCGTGGCACAGGCCGACGGCGCGTTTCAACGTGGGCGTATCCATATTGTCCAGCAGCACGATGTCGGCGCCGCCGGTTTCCAGAACCTGTTCCAACTGGTCCAGACGGTCGACCTCGATCTCGACCCGGACCATATGCGATGCGGCGGCTTTCGCGGCGGTCAGCACCGCATGAACCCCGCCTGCGGCCGCGATGTGATTGTCCTTGATCAGGATCGCATCCGACAGACCAAAACGGTGGTTGAAGCCGCCCCCATGCAGAACCGCCTGCTTTTCAACAATGCGCAGGCCGGGTGTTGTCTTGCGGGTGCAGGTGATGCGGGTGGTCGTGCCTGCCGCCTGTTCGACAAAGGCCGCGGTCAGGGTGGCGATCCCCGACATGCGCCCGGCAAAATTCAACGCCACCCGTTCAGCGGCCAGGATCGAGGCGGCGCTGCCGTCGATTTCCATCAGCAGATCGCCAGCGCGGCAGGGGGTGCCGTCGGGTATGTGCTGGGTTATCCGCAGTTCCGGATCGACCAGATGAAAGGCGATCCGGGCGATCTGCATGCCTGATACAATGCCGTCTTCGCGGGCGTTCAGGCGCGCGGCATAGCGGGCATCGCGGGGCATGACGGCCCGCGTGGTGATGTCGCCATAGCTGCCCAGGTCTTCCAGCAATGCGTGGCGCACCATCGGTTCCAGTATCAGATCGGGCAGGGCAGCGGGATCGATTGTCATAGCGCTTCCTTTTCAATGCGCGCCTTGTCGCGAATTTCGGTGCGCAACGCAACGGCCTGCTCCAGCGTCATGCGGCTGCGCCGGGCCTGGGCGGGGTCGGATGCGGGATAGTCTTCGCGGAAATGGGCCCCACGGGATTCCCGGCGCTGCAAAGCCGAGGCGGCGATAAGTGTCGCCGTGGCGGTCATGTTCAGGAAATTGGGGCAATCGTGTTGGGCGGCTTCCAGATCGGCGATCACCGCCAGGGCCTGACGCAGCCCCATATCGGTGCGCACAACGCCCACATGGCGCGTCATCGTCTCGCGCAGGGTGGTGACCGCCTGTTCGTCAACCGGTTTCCCGGCGCCGGGAAATTCAACCTGAACCGGGGCGGCTGGAACGCCCTTGTGCCCCAGCTGATCTGCGATGCTTTGGGCGCAGGCGCGGGCAAAGACCAGCGCCTCCAGCAATCCGTTCGACGCCAGCCGGTTGGCGCCGTGCAGGCCGGTGGCGCTGGTTTCGCCGCAGGCCCAAAGATTGCCCAGGCTGGTGCGGCCCTGCGCATCGGTCTGCACACCGCCCATATGGAAATGGGCCGCCGCGGCGACAGGAATCGGCGATTGCACCGGGTCGATGCCCGCGCGCAGGCAGGCGGCGGCGACGGCGGGAAAATGGGTAAGGATCGCGGGGCCGATGGCCGTGCGGGTATCCAGCATCGGGTGCAGCCCGGCCTGGGTCTGCGCGAAAATGGCGCGGGCTGTGATATCACGCGGGGCCAGTTCGGCATCGGGATGAACCGCCAGCATGAACCGTTCGCCGCGATTGTTGATCAGGATGGCGCCGTCGCCACGCAGGGCCTCGGTTGCCAAGGGGGCGGGGTCTTCGCCGCTGGCGATGGCGGTGGGGTGAAACTGGACAAATTCGGCATCCGCCACGACGGCCCCGGCACGCGCGGCCATGCCCAGAACCTGGCCACGGATGCGCGCGGGGTTGGTGGTCAGCGCATAAAGCCCGCCTGACCCGCCGCCCGCCAGCAGATAGGCCGCCCCCGAGACCAGCACCGGTTGCGATCCGCCGGGGGTACTGCGTTCAATGCGCACCCCGGTTACCTGTCCACCCACGGTCCGCAGGCCGGTTGCGGCCACACCTTCCAGAACCTGAACCGATGGCGCGGCGCGCACCCGGTCGATCAGGGTGCGCATGATGCCAGCGCCAGATTGATCGCCGCCGATCCGCACAACACGCGCGGTGCTGTGGGCGGCTTCACGCGACAGGATGTAAGCGCCGGTATCGTCGCGATCAAACGGGGTGCCCAGCCGGGTCAGATCCAGCACGTGATGGCGGGCCGCATCCGTCACCTGTGTGGCGACCGCCGGGTCGGAAATTCCGGCCCCCGCGCGCAGGGTATCGGCGGCATGTCGGGCCGGGGAATCGGCGCGGTCCATCGCGGCAGCCACACCGCCCTGCGCCCAGGCCGAACTTGCGCCCTTGCCCAGTGGTTCGGGTGAGATCAGCAAAACCGGATAGGGGGCAAGCTGCAGCGCGGCATACAGCGCGCCCAGCCCGGCCCCCACCACAATCACCCGATCGGTTGTGATCTGTTGCACGGTGGCGCCCTAGATACCCAGTTCGCGTGACAGATCAATCATGCGCTGCACCGAAAGGCGGGCGCGATCGGCCAGTTCCGGCGCGACCTCGAGCTGTTCGGACATGCTGTGCAGCGACCACAGGATTTTTTCCAGCGTGATCTTTTTCATATAGGGGCACATGTTGCAGGGCTTGGCAAAATCGACCTCGGGCAGGGAATCCGCAATATTCGACGCCATCGAACATTCGGTCACCAGCATTGCCTTGGCGGGTTTGTTGCGCCGCACCCAGTCGATGATGCCGCTGGTCGATCCGGTGAAATCGGCCTCGGCCACCACGGCGGGGGTGCATTCGGGATGGGCGATGATCTTCAGATCGGGGTCGCTGGCGCGATAGTCGCGCAAATCTTCGGGGGTATAAAGTTCATGCACGATGCAGGACCCGGCCCAGAAGACGATCTTCTTTTTCGATTTCGCGGCCACGTTCTGGGCCAGAAACTGATCGGGCGTCATGATGACGGTGTCGCCCTCCATCGCATCGACGATCTGAACCGCGTTGGACGAGGTGCAGCAGATATCGGATGCGGCTTTGACCTCGGCGGTGGTGTTCACATAGGACACGACCGGCGCGCCGGGGTATTGGGCGCGCATCTGCGCCACGCCTTCGGCGGTGATGCTTTCGGCCAGTGAACAGCCCGCCGCCATGTCGGGGATCAGGACGGTTTTGCCGGGGTTCAGGATCTTGGATGTTTCGGCCATGAAATGTACGCCGCATTGCACGATCACATCCTGTTCGACCTCGGTCGCCTTGATTGCCAGTTGCAGGCTGTCGCCCACGAAATCGGCCACCCCGTGATAGATTTCCGGCGTCATGTAATTATGGGCCAGGATGACTGCGTTGCGTTCTTTTTTCAGCGCGTTGATCGCAACGACATAGGGCGCGAAAATCGCCCAGTCAGGCGGAGAGACCACACGGGCCATACGCTGGTAGATGTCGTTCGTGGCCTCGGCCAGTTCGATCGAGGGCTGCAGATCATACTGTTCGGCAAGCGTCTGGCGCATTGGTGTCAAGTCGAGCAATGGGACCGTTCCTTTGGGAAGACAAACATCGGCATACGGTTAAGACCGGCCGGAACCGCAAACATCTGGCGCGGGGTTGGCACTGTTGCGCCGCAGCGATATAAGCCCGCTGACCCGAGGTCAAGCTGGGGATGGAATTGAGCGCCACAAACACGACAAAACGCCTGACGCCGCAGGATTTCCGCGCGCGCAAGGGCGCAACTCCTCTGGTTTGCCTGACGGCCTATACCACGCCGGTGGCGCGGCTGGTCGATCGCGACTGTGATCTGGTTCTGGTGGGCGACAGTGTGGGGATGGTCTTGCATGGTCTGCCCTCGACGCTGGGCGTCACGATGGAGATGATGATCCTGCATGGTCAGGCAGTCGCCCGCGGGTTGGAGCATGCCTTCATGGTGGTAGACATGCCTTTTGGGTCATATGAACAAGGGCCCGCGCAGGCCTTCGCCAATGCGGCCCGCCTGATGGCCGAAACCGGCGCCGGGGCCGTCAAGCTGGAAGGGGGGGCCACGATGGAGCCCACGATCCGCTTTCTGGTCGATCGCGGTATTCCGGTGATGGCGCATATCGGGCTGACGCCGCAGGCGGTGAACGTGCTGGGCGGCTACAAGGTGCAGGGGCGGGGGGCCGATGCAACCCGTATCATGGACGATGCCGATGCCGTTGCACGCGCCGGGGCCTTCGCCGTGGTCCTGGAAAAGGTTCCTGCACAACTGGCCGATGATATCACCGCGCGTCTGGCCATCCCGACCATCGGCATCGGGGCTTCGGCGGGGTGTGACGGGCAGATACTTGTCGTGGATGACATGTTGGGGCAATTCACCGATTTTCGCCCCAAATTCGTGAAACGCTATGCCGAACTGGGGGCCGATGCGGCCAGCGCAATCCAGACCTATGCGCAAGAGGTCCGCGCCCGCGCCTTTCCTGACGACTCGCATGTCTTTTCCGACAAACCCGCAGGCACGAAATGAAGATCATCAGAACCGTCGCGCAGTTGCGTGACATTACAGGTGACTGGCGCGCCAGCGGTGCGCGTGTTGCCGTGGTGCCCACCATGGGGGCGCTGCATGATGGACATCTGAGCCTGGTACAGGCGGCGCGGCAGGGTGCCGACCGGGTGATCGTCACCCTGTTCGTGAACCCGCGCCAGTTCAACAATCCGGACGATCTGGCCAAATACCCCAGAACCGAAGAGTCCGACGCCCGTATCCTGCGCCCGCTGGGGGTGGATGCATTGTATATTCCCGCGCCCGAGGAAATGTATCCAACCGGGTTCGACACCACCGTTTCTGTGCGCGGCGTATCGGACGGGCTGTGCGGTGCCCATCGGCCCGGCCATTTCGATGGCGTCGCAACCGTGGTGGCCAAGCTGTTCCTGCAGACGGGCGCCGATCGCGGCTATTTCGGTGAAAAGGATTTCCAGCAGCTTCAGGTGGTGCGCCGGATGGCGCAGGATCTGAATTTGCCGGTTCAGGTTCTGGGCTGTGCAACGGTGCGCGAAGCCGACGGCCTGGCCATGTCGTCGCGCAATACCAGGCTGGATGCGCAGGCGCGCGCGATTGCGCCTGCGCTGTATCAGGCGCTGGAGCGCGCCGCCTTCGCCATTCGCGGAGGGCAAGGGGTGGCCGCGGTGATCGAAGCCGCCCGTGCCGGGATTCTGGCCGCCGGGTTCGAGCAGGTCGAATATCTGGAACTGCGCAGTGAAAACGGGTTGCGTCCGATGACCGTTATTGATGAACCGGCGCGCTTGCTGGTGGCCGCATGGCTGGGCGGGGTGCGCCTGATCGACAATATCAGCGTCTGATTTTCCTGGCGCTACCCGTGCCGGGGCATCACGTGCCGCTGGAATTTGATCTGGCAGGGGAGATGGTGCTGTGAGAGAGGATTGAACTCTCGACCTCACCCTTACCAAGGGTGTGCTCTACCACTGAGCTACCACAGCATCGTGGGCGGCTGATTAGACTCAAACCGCCGGTGGTGCAAGGGCTATCTGGACGGTTTCGGGCTGCTGCGCTACACAGGCCGCATGGACAAAAAACCCCGCAAATCGAAAGAGCCGAAATCGCCCGACAGCCGTGAGGAACGGTTGAAACAGGCGTTGAAGGCCAATCTTGCCCGGCGCAAGGCGCAGTTGCGTCAGCGCAAGGCAGGTGGCGACGGGGAATAGGGGCAAAGCAGATGGATTCGATTGTCATCAGGGGGGGCGCGGCCCTGAACGGGGAAATCCCGATCGCCGGCGCCAAGAACGCCTGTCTGACGCTGATGCCGGCCACGCTGTTGTCGGACGAGCCGCTGACGCTGACCAATGCACCGCGTCTGTCGGATATCCGCACGATGACCACGCTGCTGCAATCGCTGGGGGCCGAGGTGTCGGCGCTGCAATCGGGGCAGGTGCTGGCGCTGTCCAGCCACGATCTGACCAGCCACACGGCGGATTATGACATCGTGCGAAAGATGCGTGCCTCGATTCTGGTGCTGGGGCCTATGCTGGCGCGGGACGGTCATGCAGTTGTGTCGCTGCCGGGCGGGTGCGCCATCGGTGCGCGTCCGGTCGATCTGCACCTGAAGGGGTTGCAGGCACTGGGGGCGGATCTGGACCTGCGCGATGGCTATATCCATGCCAAGGTGCCCGGCGGGCTGAAGGGGGCCGTGTTCGAATTTCCGTTCGTGTCGGTGGGGGCTACCGAAAACCTGCTGATGGCCGCGACATTGGCCAAGGGCACGACCGTTTTGAAAAATGCCGCGCGTGAACCTGAAATCGTCGATCTGGCACAATGCCTGCGCAAGATGGGCGCGCAGATTGACGGCGAAGGCACCCCCACGATCACGATTCAGGGCGTGGACCGTCTGCACGGGGCCACCCATGCCGTTGTGACCGACCGGATCGAACTGGGCACCTATATGCTGGCCCCGGTCATTACCGGCGGCACGGTCGAATGTCTGGGGGGGCGGCTGGATCTGGTCGCGGCCTTTGCGGAAAAGCTGGATGCGGCGGGTGTGAGTGTCGAGCAAACCCCGCGCGGGCTGAAGGTCAGCCGCCGCAATGGGCGCGTGAACGCGGTGGATGTAATCACCGAGCCGTTCCCCGGTTTTCCGACCGATCTGCAGGCACAGATGATGGCGCTGCTGTGCACCGCCGAAGGCACCAGCGTGCTGGAAGAAAAGATCTTCGAAAACCGGTTCATGCATGCGCCCGAACTGATCCGCATGGGCGCAAAGATCGATGTGCATGGCGGACATGCCACCGTGACGGGTGTTGACCGTTTGAAAGGCGCGCCTGTCATGGCCACCGATCTGCGGGCATCGGTATCGCTGATACTGGCCGGGCTGGCAGCCGAGGGCGAAACCGTGGTCAGCCGGGTGTATCACCTGGATCGCGGCTATGAACGGGTTGAGGAAAAACTGGGTGCCTGCGGTGCCCAAATCGAACGGATAACTGGCCAATGACCGAAGATGCGCGTTTCGAGGATGCCGATGAGGCCCCGCTTTGCCTGAAGGCCGATGATGCCGAGGGGTTGCAGATTGTTTCTGCGCTGGTGCAGGATTCCGTGTTTCCGGCTTCTGAAATGACCTTTCAAAGGGGCGCGCGCCGATTCGCGTTGTTGTTGAACCGTTTTCGCTGGGAGGACCGGCAGACCGCCCAGGCGCGGGGGCGGCCATTTGAACGGGTGCGTGCGGTATTGGCCTTCGACGATGTGCTGCATGTGGCCACACAAGGTATCACACGCGATGCCGATACGATTCTGTCGCTGTTGTCTGTAGGGTTCGAGCCGGGTGAGGACGGAACCGGCCGCGTGGTTCTGACGCTGGCGGGCGACGGGGCCATCGCGCTGGATGTGGATTGCCTGGATGTGACGCTGAAAGATGTCACGCGGCCCTATATCGCGCCGTCCCGGAAGGCTCCCGATCACCCCTGATCCTGATCAAAGCAGGCTTGAGGCATCACGGTCTTGGGGCTATGTCCGGTCGGGAAGGAGTTTGTCATGCCGCAGTTTCTGAGCATATCCGATACCGATTTCGAGGCCCGTTTCGGCGCGCTTTTGTCGGCCAAGCGTGAAGATGCGCCGGATGTGGACGACACCGTGGCGGCGATCATCGCGGATGTGCGCGCGCGCGGTGATGCGGCTGTGCTCGAACTGACCGCGAAGTTTGACAAGCTGACGCTGACCCCGGAAACACTGGCCTTTTCGGCGGCTCAAATGGATGCTGAATGCGACAGGGTGTCAGCCGCTGATCGCGCCGCGCTGGAGCTGGCGGCAGATCGCATCCGCGCCTATCACGTGCGCCAGATGCCCGGCGACCAAAGCTGGACAGACCCTGACGGCGCCACGCTGGGCTGGCGCTGGACGCCGGTTTCGGCGGCGGGGCTGTATGTGCCGGGCGGGCTGGCATCCTATCCGTCATCGGTGCTGATGAACGCAATCCCGGCGCAGGTGGCTGGTGTCGCGCGGCTGGTGATCTGTGCGCCCACGCCGGGCGGGGTGGTGAACCCGCTGGTGCTGTATGCCGCGCGGCTGGCGGGTGTTGAAACGGTATACCGGATCGGCGGTGCGCAGGCGATTGCTGCGCTGGCCTATGGCACCGCGACCATCGCACCGGTCGACAAGATCACCGGGCCGGGCAATGCCTTTGTCGCGGCGGCCAAGCGGCGGGTGTTTGGCAAGGTCGGCATCGACATGATCGCCGGGCCGTCCGAAATTCTGGTAATCGCGGATGCCGATAACGACCCGGACTGGATCGCCCTGGATCTGCTGTCACAGGCGGAACATGACGAAAGCGCGCAGTCAATCCTGATCACCGATGATGCCGGTTTCGGGCAGGCGGTGGCGATGGCGGTAGAGCGGCGGCTGAAAACGCTGGAACGCCGGGCCATCGCCGGGGCCAGCTGGCGCGACAACGGCGCAGTAATCGTTGTTGAAACGCTGGATCAGGCGGCGGCGTTGTCGGACCGCATCGCGCCTGAACATCTGGAACTTTGCGTGGCCGACCCCGAGATGCTGGCGACCAAAATTACCCATGCCGGGGCAATCTTTCTGGGCCAGTGGACGCCCGAGGCGATTGGCGATTATGTCGGCGGGCCGAACCATGTGCTGCCCACCGCCCGATCGGCGCGGTTTTCATCGGGCCTGTCGGTGATGGATTTCTTGAAACGCACGACGCTGGCGCGGATGACGCCGCAGGCATTGCGTGCAATCGGTCCGGCGGCCGAACGGCTGGCGATATCGGAAAGTTTGCAAGCCCACGGCCTGTCGGTGCGCGCCCGGCTGGACCGTCTCAATGACAGGGGCGGGGAATGACCGGGGAAACGGCGCTGACCGGCGCTGGGCACGAAGTGCCGCACAGGGTATTCTTTGAAAGGGGCCTTACATGAGCCGCCTGACCCGCATAGAAATTGACGATACCGGCCTTCCGGCACCCACGCCCGAGATCGAACAGGAACGTCGGGTGGCGATCTTCGATCTGCTGGAAGATAATTCCTTTGCCCTGCCGGCCCGCGACGGACGAGCGGTGCCAGAGGGGCCGTATCATTTGTTCCTGTCCGTCCGCGACAAGCGGCTGGTGTTCGATGTCAAGGCCGAGGACGGCAGCGATCTGGCCGAGTTCCACCTGTCGCGCGGGCCGTTCCGGCAGGTGGTCAAAGACTACACCATGATCTGCGAAAGCTATTTCGACGCGGTCAAGAAGCTGCCCCCCGCAAGGATCGAGGCGATCGACATGGCCCGGCGCGGTATCCACAACGAAGGCGCGCGTGTTGTCCAAGAGCGTCTGGAGGGCAAGGCCGAGCTGGATATAGACACAGCGCGGCGGCTGTTCACCCTGATCTGCGTTCTCAATCTGGATGGGTGACGCAGTGGACAAGGCCTTGCCTTCCTCGGTGCTTTTTTGCTGCGATCACAACGCTGTCCGATCACCCATGGCCGAGGCGCTTGCCAAGCAGATGTATGGGCAGCGTTTTTTTGTTCAATCTGTGGGGGTGCGCAACGATTTGGAAACCGACGGCTTTGCCATTGCCGTCTGCGCCGAGATCGGTGTGCCGCTGGAGCGCCATCAGGCGCGGTCATTCGATGAGATGGAAGAATGGGGCGACGATCTGTCGGGCTTTGATCTTGTGGTGGCGCTGTCGCCCGCCAGCCAGCGCCGCGCGCTGGAGCTGACGCGCTATTTCCATCTGGATGTCGAATACTGGCCGATCATGGACCCCACCGGAATCGGAGAAACTCGCGACGACAAACTGGCGGCCTATCGCCAGACCCGGGACCAGATCCGCCGACATCTGGTTGCCCGCTTTGGCCCCCCTCAGGCAGGTGCGGTATCGGCCTGAAAGGCCATATCGGGCCGGTCGAGGCCGATTGACCCTTGAAAACCCCCCGCATCGGGCGCATTTAAGGCCACGCTCGCATCTTGGCGGGCAAAACAATGCTGGAGTGACCATGGCCAAGGAAGAACTGCTCGAATTTCCCGGTGTCGTCAAGGAACTCCTGCCGAACGCGACATTCCGGGTCGAGCTTGAAAACGGCCATGAGATCATCGCACATACGGCAGGAAAAATGCGCAAGAACCGGATCCGGGTTCTGGCGGGCGACAAGGTTCAGGTGGAAATGACCCCCTATGACCTGACCAAGGGGCGGATCAATTACCGCTTCAAGTGATCTGCCGATGCGGCTGATCCTGGGGTCTGCCAGCCCGCGCAGGGCTGAGCTGCTGGCGCAGTTGGGCGTGGTGCCCGATGCCATATGCGCCCCTGAAATTGACGAAACACCGCATCGGGGCGAATTGCCACGCCCGTATTGCACACGCATGGCGGTGGAAAAGCTGCGTGCCGTGTCTGCGGCAGACGACGATCTTGTGTTATGCGCCGATACCACCGTTGCGCTGGGGCGGCGTATTTTGGGCAAGCCCGAAGATGCCGGGCAGGCCGCAGAATTCCTGCTGGCGCTGGGCGGGCGACGGCATAATGTGATCACGGCTGTCGCGTTGCGCCTGGGCGGGCGGATCTGGCGGCGCGATGTGGTGACGGCGGTGAAATTCAAGCGCCTGTCCGATGATGAATTGAACGCTTATCTGATGTCGGGTGAATGGCATGGCAAGGCGGGCGGCTATGGTATTCAGGGCCGCGCCGGGGCTTTTGTGCCCTGGATCAGCGGATCGTTCTCTGCGGTGGTCGGCTTGCCGCTGGCGGAAACCGCGCTGCTGTTGGCCGCTGCCGGGTATCCGCTCTATAAGGATTTGTCATGAAGGGGCGTATCGTCATTCTGGACCATCTTGCGGATCGTGCCGCCGCCGCGCTGATGGTGGACGGCCGTTTGCAGGATCTGCTGATCGACCCGCCGACAGGCATCATCGGGCCGGGCGCCATTTTCCGGGCGGTGGTCGATCGCCAGGTCAAGGGGCAGGGCGGTGTCTTTCTGAAAC
>NZ_JBSRVX010000033.1:0-24027 GCF_055134745.1 Actibacterium sp. | reverse complement strand
GATGATCACCGGCAGTTCCAAGGACGATACCCTGACCGGTGGCAACGGATCGGATGTATTGTCGGGGGGCAATGGCAACGACACCCTCAACGGCGGCGGCGGCGCCGACAATCTGGTTGGAGGATTTGGGGCCGATGCGCTTTATGGCAACGCGCATGACGACATCCTGTTTGGTGAGGGCGGCGCAGATATCCTGTTCGGTGGTGGCGGTGACGACACGCTGTATGGAGGCGATTCAACCGATAGCCTCTATGGTGGAGCGGGCGTTGACCGCATGGATGGAGGTAACAATTCGGACGTATTCTATGTCGATGGCAATGACATCGTGAATGACACCGGTGTGACCGGCTATGACAAGGCGCAGATCACAAACACGGCAGGTGACGTTCTGAATCTGACCGGGTGGAGTGGTGTCGAACGTGTCAACGGCAATATAGGCAACGATACAATTGACGGATCGTCGCAGACCGTAGCGCTTGTTCTGTCGGGCGGAAACGGCGATGACACATTGATCGGCGGCGATGCGGCGGATGTGCTGATGGGCGGCGCCAATGACGACATCCTGATCGGAGGCGACGGCGCGGACAAATTGCTTGGCGGCACCGGCAACGATACTTTCGACGGTGGTGCGGGGAATGACATTTTCTATATCGGCGAGAATGGCGATGCGGTCACCGATGGCGGCACAGGCTTTGACAAAGCTGTAATCAATAATGCAGCCGGATTGAGCCTGAATATCGGTGCATGGCTTAATCTGGAGCGTATCAACGGATATAGTGGTAATGATACTATCGATGCCACGGGCATGGCCACAGCGATTACCATTGCAGGGGGCAGCGGCAACGACACACTGACAGGCGGTGCGGGAAACGACACGCTTTACGGCGGCAATAATGATGATGCCCTGAATGGCGGTGCGGGCGATGACATCCTGTTGGGCGGGGCCGGCGCCGATGATTTCGTATTTCTGTCGGGTTTTGGCCAGGACACGGTTGTGGATTATCTCGATGGCACGGACCAGCTTGATTTCCAGGGCCATGCCGGTGTGAACGGCCTGGGCGATCTTGTCATCTCACAAAGCGGCGCGCATACCACTATCACGCTGCTGGCTGGCGGCACCGATCAGATTACCTTGCTGAACGTGCTGGCGACGGATCTGGATTCAGGCGATTTCCTGTTCTGATCGTCCCGTCTGAAGTTTCCGGGTTAGCAATACGGGCCGCAATATCGCGGCCCGTTTTCGTGTCTTGCAGTTCCGCAGCATCGGGTCAGCCTTCGTTCAGTATCCTGTCGGCCAGAACCGCAGCCGATGTGCGATTGTCCACACCCATGCGCTGAAAGACCTGCTCCAGATGCTTGTTCACGGTGCGCGCGCTCAGGGACAGGATCTGGCCGATATCGCGATTGGTCTTGCCGCGCGTCAGCCAGAACAGCACTTCGGCCTCTCGGTTGGTCAGCTCAAAACTGCGCGCCAGAAGGGCCTCGGGTTTTTCATCTTTTTCGACTTTCAATGTCACCAGAAGATCGCCCGATGACGAATGCCCGATGTAATGAAATTCGGTAGACCCGTGGCGCAGCGGCGTGCCTTGCGAGATGGGTGTTCCGGACAGGCCCTGCAACCAGCCGCGCATGTTCGGGCCGGCCTGGTCCCCGTCCAACAGATCGGGCATCCGCCGGATCACGGTCAGCGCGCTGGGCGACCCCCAGTTCAGCCTGCCCGCGCGATCAAACGCCAGCACCGCGCGCCCCGATGTATCCAGCGCATCGCGCGCGCTTTGGATCAGCTTTGAATTCAGCACATGAATGGTCAGGCGGGCGATCAGTTCCTCGATGACAACCGGTTTGGTGATGTAATCGACCCCGCCCGACCGAAGACCGCGCAGAATATGTTCGGGATCCGAAAGCCCCGTCATGAAGATGATCGGCGCAGCGGTGGCATCGGGGGGTGATTTAAGTCGGCGACAGGTTTCGAATCCGTCCATCTCGGGCATCACCGCATCCATCAAGATCACGTCGGGCTGCACACGCCGGGTCAGTTCGATCGCGGCCGCCCCGTCGCGCGCCACCAGCACGGTCATGCCGTTTTCCTCAAGGGCGGATGCAACCATGCCAAGCGAGTCCGGGTTGTCATCCACCACCAGGGCAATATTGCGGGTTTCGCGGTCAGGCGGCATCTTGGTCCAGATCTTTCAGGGTGCGCACAAGCCCGCGCATGTCGAATGCGGCAAGCCGTGCCCGCAGGGTTTTCAATACGAACTCGGAAATCTGGCCGCTTGATTCCAACTGGTTCAGCCGCGTGCGGATTGCGCTGGCATGGCCAATTTCCGAAAGTTCGATAAGGGTGGCAATCTCGGCGCTGTTCAGCCCGCGGGCCTCATCCGGGCTGGCGGCCTCGTCTATATCATGCACCAGTTCCAGTTTCAGCAGGCCGCTGATGCGCAACAGCAGATCGTCAAGATTATAGGGTTTGACCATGAACGCATCATAAATGGCATCCTCGGGGCCGGGCTTGCGGGCCTCGAGCGCATGCCCCGATATCATCACGATCGGGGTCGCCCTGTGCCCGTTTTCGCGCAGGTGGCGCGCCAGATCCCAGCCATCGGTGCCGGGCATGTCTATATCCAGAATAAAGACATCCGGCACGATATCATCCAGCATTTCCAGCGCCGTTTCGGCATTGGGCGCGATCATCACCAGAAACCCGATCGGTTGTAGGAAATGTTCGACAAGGTGCAGATGGTTCACATCATCATCCACCACCAGCACCGTCTTGCGTGCGCCAGAATAGCCGCGTGTTTTCAGCGTGGTGGACAGAATGCTGCCATCCTGCGGCTGCGGCATGGCCGGCATGGAGACCGAGGGCAGCATCAATCGCACACGAAACAGGCTGCCTTGTCCGGGAGTGCTTTCCACCGTGATATCGCCGCCCAGAATTTCGACCAGCAGCTTGGTTATGGTCAGGCCCAGCCCCGACCCCTGGGCGGTGACATGCGCGCCGCGCTCAAACGGTTTCCAGATCCGCTCAATCTCGGCGGGATCGATGCCACAGCCGGTATCGCGCACCTCGATGACGGCTACCTCGTTTCGATAGGTCAGCGTCATGTGCACCGATCCCCGGTCGGTATAGCGCAGCGCATTGGACAACAGGTTGATGATGATCTGGCGCAGGCGCTTTTCATCGAAAGCAATCCACTCGGGCAGGCTGCCTTTGGTCTGCAGGCTGAACTCCAGGCTCTTTTCCTGCGCGGTTTCGGTGAAAATGCTGCTGACCTGTCGCAGGAACATCGGCAGGTTGATGCGGTCACGGAAGATTTCCAGCCGCCCGGCCTCGATCTTGGAGATGTCCAGAAGGCCTTCGATCAGCCCGGCCAGATGTTCGCTGCTGCGCCGTATGGTTGAAACGGATTCGCGCCGGTGGGCCGGAATGGCCGGGTCTTTTTCCAATATCTGCGCAAAGCCATAGATTGCATTCAGCGGCGTGCGCAGTTCATGGCTGATGCCCGTCATATAGCGGGTCTTGGCCAGATTGGCGGCCTCGGCCTTTTCCTTGGCCTGTTGCAGGGCGCGGTCTGTGCGTTCATGGGCGCGCACTTCGCGCAGCAGGCGCTGGGTTTGCAGGTCTGTTTCGGCACGGGCCTTGTGCTGGCTTTCGGTCGCCAGAATGAACATCCACACCGCGATGCCGATCACCACCAGAACGGTGCAGAAGATCACCATCAGCACCGCATCCTGCTCAGGTGTGCCGACATAGGACCGGATGACCAGCAACAGCCCCCCGAATGCGCCGGCCATCATGGCGGTGGCCAGGGTCGCAACCGACAGGCGCGACATCAGCGCATTGGCCAGCGCCGGGCGAAACCGTGTGCGCAAGAACCCGGTAATCATCGAATCCAGCCGCGCCTGAGGCTTGCACATGTCACGGCATGAACTGTCCAGCGTGCAGCACAGCGAACAGATCGGCCCGGCATAAAAGGGGCAGTCGGTCATGTCTTCGGAATCAAACCGATAGTCGCAGACGCAGCATTCCTGCAACGCCGTGGCGGGGGCCGGGACGGGGCGCGCGATGTAATAGCGCCCGCGCGTGCCCCAGGCGATCAGCGGCGCCATGCAAAAGGCGGTAATCAGCGCGATCAGCGCCGAAAAGGCCTGTGCCAGCGCACCGAACAGGCCGAAATGCGCCGCAAAGGCCAGCAAACCCGCCGTGACCATTGCGCCGATCCCGACCGGGTTGATGTCGAACAGATGCGCGCGGCGAAACTCGATGCCCCTGGGCGACAGGCCCAGCGGCTTGTTCACCACCAGATCGGCCACCAGCGCCCCGATCCAGGCCAGCGCCACATGCGAATACAGCGACAGGATGGATTCGATGGCGTGAAATACGCCCAGCTCCATCAGCATCAGCGCAATGGCCACATTGAAGACCAGCCAGACTACCCGGCCGGGATGGCTGTGGGTAAGTCGTGAAAAGAAGTTCGACCAGGCGATCGACCCGGCATAGGCATTGGTGACGTTGATCTTCAGTTGCGACAGGATCACGAACAGCCCCGTCAGGAACAGCACCAGCATTGGCGATGTCAGCACCTGATCGAAGGCCGTGAAATACATCCGCGTGGGATCGCTGGCCTGCCCGGCAGGCACCCCGTCGCGCAACGCCAGCGTCACCAGATAGGACCCGGCCAGCATCTTGATCACCCCCAGCACCGACCAGCCCGGTCCGGCCGCGATCATCGCGGCCCACCATCTGCGCCGTTCTGATCGGGTTTTGGGTTCCGGCAGAAAACGCAGGAAATCGACCTGTTCGCCAATCTGCGCGATCAGTGAAAAAACCACGCCCGATGCCGCCCCCAGCATCAGCAAGGTCGCCCCGTCCTTACCCGCGCCGCTGGCCCCGTCAAATTCGGTCCAGGTGGTGAAATCATATCCGGCAAAGGCCAGCAGGGCGAAGGGCAGGATATGCAGGAAGATCCACAGCGGCTGTGTCCAGGCCTGAAAGGTCGAGATTTTCGAGAAACCGTTGACCACCAGCGGGATAACGATCAGCGCAGACAGAAGGTAACCAACCGACAGGGGAATGCCGAAACAGAATTCGATCGCCAGCGACAGGATCGCCGCCTCTAGCGCGAAGAAGATGAAGGTGAAACTGGCATAGATCAGTGATGTGATGGTCGATCCGATATAGCCAAAGCCCGCCCCCCGCGTCAGCAGGTCGATATCCACGCCGTAACGCGCGGCGTAAAAGCTGATCGGCAGGCCGGTCAGAAACAGAATCGCGCCCACCAGCATGATCGCCAGAATTGCCGTGTCAAAGCCATAGGTCAGGGTGATCGCACCGCCGATTGCCTCGAGCGCAAGAAAGGAAATCGACCCCAGCGCGGTATTGGCCACCCGCGCGACCGTCCAGCGCCGGGCGCGCCGCGCGGTAAAGCGCAGGGCGAAATCTTCCATGGTTTCGTTGGCCACCCATCGGTTGTAACGCCGACGTTCTGTGGTGGCGCTGAATGCCATCGGCATGGCCGGTCCCCGTCTTGCATTGCTTGGCATCAGACAGCCCCGATCATCGGGATCGCCCCCCGATGAACGCCTCCTCCCTTTGACCGGTCCGTACCAGATCCTGGTTCAAACTATCGGGTGTAAAAACGCGCAGCCCTATACGTCAATTAACGTATACTGCACTGCAGCATTATCGGCAAACCTTGATGTGAAGGGGTCGGCGACCGGCCCTTGAGAGCGCAAGCAACATTTCAAGGAGGCGATATGTCAGATCCCAAGACCCCCAAACCCTTTACCCCCAGCCGCCGCGCGGTTCTGGCGGGCGGCGCCGCGCTGACGGCGTCGCTGTTCACCCCGAAATATCTGCGCGCGCAGGATTTCCCGACCGCAGCCGTCAATACAACCGGTCTGGCTGTAACCGATGACAAGGTGACAGTGGGCATCCTGCATTCGGTGACCGGCACCATGTCGATTTCCGAAACAGGGTCGGTTCAGGCTGAAAAACTGGCCATCAGCCAGATCAACGAGATGGGCGGCGTGCTGGGCCGCAAGATCGAATTCATCCAGGAAGACGGCGCATCCGACTGGCCGACATTCGCCGAAAAGGCGAAAAAGCTGCTGGTCAACGACAAGGTCGCGTCGGTCATGGGCTGCTGGACCTCGGCCAGCCGCAAGGCGGTTCTGCCGGTGTTCGAGCAATATAACGGGATGCTTTACTATCCGACCTTCTATGAGGGCCTCGAGGAAAGCCCGAACGTGATCTATACCGGTCAGGAAGCGACCCAGCAGATCATCGCCGGGCTGGACTGGGTGAACCAGACCAAGGGAGCCAAGACCTTCTATCTGCTGGGGTCCGACTATATCTGGCCGCGCACCTCGAACAAGATCGCCCGCAAGCATATCGAGAATTTCATGGAGGGCTGCGAGGTCGTCGGCGAAGAATACTATCCGCTGGGCCATACGCAGTTCAATTCGGTCATCAACAAGATCCGCCTGAAAAAGCCAGACGTGATTTATGCAATCGTTGTGGGCGGGTCGAATGTGGCCTTCTACAAGCAGCTCAAGGCCGCCGGCATCGACATGACCAAGGAAAAGCCGCTGCTGCTGACCATTTCTGTGACCGAGGATGAAATTCGCGGCATCGGCGGCGAAAACATCGTCGGCGCCTATGCCTGCATGAAATATTTCCAGTCGCTCGAGAACGAAAACAACACCGCCTTCGTCGCTGCCTTCAAGGAAATGTGGGGTGACGACATGGTGATCGGTGACGTGACCCAGGCCGCCTATCTGGGGCCATGGCTGTGGAAGGCTGCCGTCGAAAAGGCCGGATCGTTTGATATCGACAAGATCCGCGAGGCAAGCCCGGGCATCGAACTGACGACCGCGCCCGAAGGCTATGTCAAGATCCACGAAAACCATCACCTGTGGTCGAAGACGCGCGTCGGCCTGGCCAAGGCTGATGGACAATATGAAGTGGTCTATGAAACCGCCGATCTGGTCGAGCCGAACCCGTTCCCTGAAGGCTATCAGTAAACCGCTGGCCTTCGCGTCTGGCGGCCCGGAACGTTACCCCCGGGCCGCCACCGATCATTTTCAATCGCATCCGGGGGTCTGCTGATGTTTTCTGGCTATTCGATGGGCGAGCTTGGCGCCATTTTCGCCATGCAGGGCTTTGCTGGCCTGATCCTGTTTTCGGTCTTCGTGCTGATGGCGCTGGGTCTGGCCATCATCTTTGGCCAGATGGGCGTGATCAACATGGCCCATGGCGAATTCATGATCCTGGGCGCCTATGTCACCTATCTGGTGTCGAATCTGTTCTCCGCCTATCTGCCGGGGCTGTTCGGCATCTATTTCTTCATTGCCATGGTGCTGGCGTTTTTCGCCTCGGGTGCGCTGGGCATGTTCGTCGAATGGGCGATGATCCGGCATCTGTATAAACGCCCGCTGGACACATTGCTGGCGACCTGGGGTCTGAGCCTGATCCTGCAACAGATCTATCGGTCGGTTTTCGGCGCGCGCGAGGTTGGCGTGACAATCCCCAGTTGGATCATGGGGTCGCTGCCCGTGACCGATTCCATAGAAATTCCGATCAACGGCATCTTCGTTATGGTGCTGGCCGTCAGCATCTCGGCCGCGATCTATATCCTGATGTATCGCTCTGGTTGGGGCAAGCAGGTGCGCGCGATCAACCAGAACCGGGTGATGGCGGGCGCTGTCGGAATCAACACCGAATGGACCGACCGCATGACCTTCGGAATCGGCTGCGGTGTGGCCGGGGTCGCCGGATCGGCCTTTACCATGATCGGGTCCACCGGGCCGACGGCGGGGCAGCTTTATATCGTGGATACCTTTCTGGTCGTCGTCTTTGGCGGCGCGGGCAGTCTGCTGGGCACCATCGCCAGCGCGTTTTCGATCAGCCAGGCCCAGTCGATCATGGAGTTCTTCCTGTCCGGATCTATGGCCAAGGTTCTGACCCTGCTGACCGTCGTGGGTATCCTGATGCTGCGCCCGCAAGGCCTGTTCGCCATGAAACTGCGGAAATGAGGGATCAACGATGACAACCGCGACCAACCGTCTGTTCACACGTTCCGAATTGATAGGCTTTGCCGTTCTGGCTGTGATCATCTTCATCATCTTCCCGCTGGCGCTGGATGCGTTCCGCCTGAACCTGTTCGGCAAATACCTGACCTATGCCTTTGTCGCGGTCGGTCTGGTGCTGTGCTGGGGCGCGGGGGGCATCCTGTCACTGGGGCAGGGCGTGTTCTTCGGCCTGGGCGGCTATTGCATGGCGATGTTCCTGAAGCTCGAGGCATCGAGCCCGGAAAACACCAAGATCCAATCGACCCCCGGCATCCCCGATTTCATGGACTGGAACCAGATCACCCAGATTCCGTTCTGGTGGCAGCCGTTCCACAGCCTGACCCTGACCCTGATCGCCGTGGTTCTGGTGCCGGTCGTCTTTGCCTTCATCATCGGGGTTGCGATGTTTCGCCGCCGCGTGGGGGGCGTCTATTTCGCTATCATCACCCAGGCTATTGCCGCCATCCTGACGATCCTGATCATCGGCCAGCAGGGCTATACCGGCGGGGTCAACGGCATTACCGATCTGCGCACGCTGAACGGCTGGGACATCCGCACCGACAGCGCCAAGGAAATCCTGTATTTCGTGAACGGCGCGCTGTTGTTCGCCTGCCTTCTGGCCGCGCAATATATCCGCAAGTCCAAGCTGGGCCGCATCCTGATCGCCATGCGCGATCAGGAAGACCGGGTGCGGTTTTCCGGCTATGACGTGGCCAACTTCAAGACCTTCGTATTTTGCGCAGGTGCCGCGATTGCCGCCATCGGGGGCGCGATGTTCACCCTGCAGGTCGGCTTCATGTCGCCCAGCTTCGTCGGCATCGTGCCTTCGATCGAAATGGTGATCTATTGCGCCGTGGGTGGCCGGCTTTCGATCCTGGGCGCGGTCTATGGCGCACTGCTGGTGAACTGGGCCAAAACCACCTTTTCCGAAAGCTTTCCCGAACTGTGGCTGCTGGGGCTGGGTGCCTTGTTCATCGCGGTGGTGATGGCCTTTCCCAACGGTCTGGCCGGGCTTTACGCCGATCATGTCGAACCCCGCCTGGGCAAGCTGTTCAAGCGCGGCGGCACGGTGCCCGCCGCCGAAGAAACCCCTGCGGAATAGGAGCGCGCGATGCTGGATATCAACCCGAATTTCGTGCTGATGGTCGAAGGGCTGACCGTATCCTTTGACGGGTTCAAGGCGGTCAATGACCTCAGCTTTTATGTCGCGCCCAACGAATGCCGCGTGATCATCGGCCCCAATGGTGCTGGCAAGACCACGGTGCTGGACCTGATCTGCGGGCGGACCAAGGCAACGTCCGGCACCGTCAATTTCAAGGGCCACGACCTGTTGAAGATGCGCGAGGATCAGATCGTGCATGCGGGCGTTGGGCGCAAGTTCCAGACGCCGTCTGTCTATGAAGACCTGACCGTGTTCGAGAACCTCGAAATCTCATACCCAAAGGGGCACAACGTCTTCGGCGCGCTGACCTTTCGCCGCGATCAGGCGGTGCGCGACCGCATCCGCGAAATCGCCGAAATTGTATTCCTGACGGACCAGTTGAACGAAAAGGCCGCGTTCCTATCGCACGGCCAGAAGCAGTGGCTGGAGATCGGGATGCTGCTGATCCAGGACCCCGAACTGCTGATGCTGGATGAACCCGTGGCGGGCATGTCGGTGGCTGAACGCAAGAAAACCGCCGAATTGCTGAACCGCATCATCACCGACCGATCCGTGATCGTGATCGAGCATGACATGGGCTTTGTCGCCGATATCGCCACCCGCGTCACTGTGCTGCATCAGGGAAAAACCCTGTCCGAAGGCTCGATGGAGCGGGTGCAGAACGATCCCAAGGTTATCGAAGTCTATCTGGGCCATTAAGGGGGCATTCATGCTGAACGTACACGACCTTCGCGCGGCCTATGGACAGTCCGAAGTGCTGCATGGGCTGAATTTTACCGTCGCCCCCGGCGAGATCGTCGCCATCATGGGCCGCAACGGAATGGGCAAGACCACGCTGATGAAAACCCTGATGGGGATCGTGCCGACGAAATCGGGCGATGTATCCGTGAACGGCACCGATATCACCGGGCTGAAAACCTATCAGCGGGTGGCCGGCGGTGTGGGCTATGTGCCGCAGGGGCGGATGATCTTTTCCGCGATGACGGTCGAGGAAAACGTCGAGACCGGCCTGACCTCGACCGGCAAGAAAACCGTGCCGGGCGATATATACGAACTGTTTCCGGTGCTGCTGGAAATGAAAAACCGGCGCGGCGGCAACCTGTCGGGCGGCCAGCAACAGCAACTGGCGATTGCCCGCGCGCTGGCATCCGACCCCAAGGTTTTGTTGCTGGATGAACCGACCGAAGGCATCCAGCCCAGCATCATCCGCGAAATGGCCCGCACCCTGCGCCGCATCCGTGACGAGCGCGGATTGTCTATCGTCGTCTCGGAACAGGTACTCAGCTTCGCGCTGGATGTCGCCGACCGGGTGATGGTGATCGAAAACGGGAACTTTGTTCACGACAGCCCGCGCGATGGCATCGACGCCGCCAAAGTTTCCAAATTCCTGTCTGTCTGACCTGCCACCAAGAAAGGATCCATCATGGCCGAAACGCTGATTTCCGTTGACCTGAGCGAAAGCCCCCATACCAACGAAAACATCCATAACCGCTGGCATCCCGATATTCCGATTGCGGTCTGGGTCGAGCCGGGGGATGAGTTCAAGATCGAAACCTATGACTGGACCGGCGGGCAGATCGCCAATAACGATGACGCCGCCGATGTGCGCGATGTAGAACTGGAACAGGTGCATTACCTGTCCGGTCCCATCGGGGTGAAGGGCGCGGAACCCGGCGATCTGCTGGTGGTGGAAATTCTGGATATCGGCGCGAAAGAGGACAGCCTTTGGGGCTTTAACGGCTTTTTTTCCAAACAAAACGGCGGCGGTTTCCTGACCGAACATTTCCCGCTCGCCCAGAAATCCATCTGGGATATTTCGGGCATGTTCACGACCTCGCGCCATGTGCCGGGGGTGAAATATGCCGGGCTGATCCATCCCGGCCTGATCGGCTGTCTGCCGGATCGCAAGATGCTGGATATGTGGAACAGCCGCGAAAAAGCCCTGTTCGATACCGATCCCGAACGCGTGCCGCCGCTGGCGGCCTTGCCCAATACCCAAAGCGCCCATATGGGCAAGCTGAAGGGCGAGGCCCGCGACAAGGCCGCGATGGAAGGGGCGCGCACCGTTCCGCCGCGCGAACATGGCGGCAATTGCGACATCAAGGATCTGTCGCGCGGGTCCAAGATCTATTTCCCGGTCTATGTGCCGGGCGCGGGCCTGTCGATGGGCGATCTGCATTTCAGCCAGGGTGACGGCGAGATCACCTTTTGCGGCGCGATCGAGATGGCCGGATGGCTGCATCTGAAAGTGTCGCTGATCAAGGATGGCATGGTGAAATACGCCATCAAGAACCCGATCTTCAGACCCTCGCCCATCACGCCGAAATACGATGACTATCTGATCTTCGAAGGCATCAGCGTCGATGAAAGCGGTACCCAACATTACCTGGATGTGCATATCGCCTATCGTCAGGCCTGCCTGAACGCGATCGAATACCTCAAGAAATTCGGCTATTCCGGCGCGCAGGCTTATGCGATCCTGGGCACGGCGCCGGTGCAGGGGCATATCTCGGGCGTGGTCGATATCCCGAACGCCTGCGCAACCCTGTGGCTGCCCACCGATATTTTCGAATGGGACATGATGCCGAACACGTCGGGCCCGATGAAATATCTCGATGGCTCCATCGACGTGCCGCTGGCCCCCGATCTGTGATGGCGAAACGGGTGGCCCGAAACCGGGCCGCCCCCCCGCAAAGGAAACCCCGATGCCCCTTTACGAATACTGGTGCGATGCCTGCGGCCCGTTCACCGAAATGACCCCGATGGCGAAATTCGCCGATCCCTGCGAATGTCCCGATTGTGCCGCGTCGGCACCGCGCGTGCTGATGACCGCGCCCAAGATCGCCGGGATGGATATAGGCCGCCGCCAAGCGTTCGAAACCAATGAGCGCAGCGCCGATGCCCCGCGCAAATCGGCGCATGGGCCGGGCTGCGGCTGTTGCGGCGGCGCGGGCAAGAAGATCAGCAGCGGCACATTGCACCGCCCGGACGGTTCCAAAAGCTTCCCCACCAAACGGCCCTGGATGATTTCGCACTGACGCCGGTCAGCGCCGGGGTTGTCCGGCGCTGGCGGTCACGCCGCCATCGGCGGTCACGATACTGCCCGTCATGAACGATGCCGCATCCGATGCCAGAAAGGTTGCAAGTTCGGCAATCTCTGACGGTTTGCCCGCGCGACCCATGGGGATGCTGTCCACCCAGCTGTCCCACAGCCCCGGCCGCGCCCGGATCGCCCCCGTCAGCGGCGTGTCGATCAGACCGGGGCAAACCGCGTTGATGCGAATGCCGCTGCGGGCATATTCCAGCGCCACCGAACGGGTGAAATTGATCACCCCGGCCTTGGCCGCGTTATAGGCCGCCATCTTGTAATCGCCGCCAATGCCGGAAATCGATGCGGTGTTCACGATCGCGCCGCCTCCCGTCTTCAGCATATGGGGAATGGCTGCCCGCGTCGCAAAGAACACCGAATCCAGATTGACGGAAATCAGCCGATGCCAGGTTTCGGTGTCGGCCTCATGCGTGGGGCCCGACGCCCCGGTGCCGGCATTGTTGAACAGAATGTCCACCCCGCCCGCCCAGTCGACCATATCGGCGATCATCGCGTTTACATCGTCTTCGCGACTGACATCTGTTTTGCGCCAGGTCACGTCATCGCGCATGGTTTCAGGCGCGTTCAGGTCCGCAATCATGACGCGCGCGCCCTCGCGCATCAGAATATCGACGATCGCGGCGCCGATCCCCGATACGCCGCCGGTTACAATTGCCGTCTTGCCAATAAAACGCCCCGATGACATTTTCTGTGCCTCCCCCCCGTGTCAGTTTGACTATACTTAATCGGCATGTACCGCCATTGGAACCGGCGCATGCTTTGGTGGACGCAACAGCGCCACCAGTGGAAGGGCGGCCAGCGTGACCCACATCATCAGCTTGAAGTCGTTCACATAGGAAATCATCATGGCCTGCTGGTTGACCAGCCCGTCAAGACGCGCCAGCGTGGCTGGCGCCGCCGTGCCGGTTTCCGACAGGAAACCACGCAGCAGCGGGTTGAACGGGGTCAGCGTGCCTGACAACTCGGTATGGTTGATCTGGATGTTGCGGGACAGCACCACGGATACGATCGAAATTCCGATAGATGACCCGATATTGCGCACCAGACTGTACATCGAGGTGCCATCGGCCCGAAATTCTGGCGCCAGCGTTGCAAAAGACATCGTGGATAACGGGACGAAAACCAGACCCAGCCCCATCCCCTGAACGATGCCAGAACTGATGATCGGCCCAGATCCCATCTGCGGCGTGAAATTGATCATCATCTGTAACGACAGCGCCGTCAGCAACAGCCCGCAGACCACCAGAAGACGGGCATCTACCAGCCGGACCAGCCGACCCACGATCAGCATCGAGATCATCGTGCCAATACCACGGGGTGCCATGACCAGGCCTGTGGTGGTGGTCGGGTATCCAAACAACTGCGTCAGCATCGGCGGCAGCAACGCCATGCTGGCCAGCAAAATGATCCCCACCACGAAGATAAAGACCAGCCCCGCCGAAAAGTTGCGGTCAACGAACATGCGCGGATTGATGAAGGGCGATTTGGCTGACATGATATGCAGACAGAATATCCAGAAACCGGTTACCGAAAGGCCCAGCTCGATCCAGATTTCGGCTGCCTCGAACCAGTCCACCTCGCCGCCGCGATCCAGCATCAACTGCAGCGCGCCGACGCCCAGCGACAGCATTGCGAACCCGAAAAAATCGAAGCCGCGTATCTTTCGCGCGAACTTCGGCAGCGATGAGGAACAGCCCAGAAAGGCGATGATGCCCACGGGCAGATTGATAAAGAAGACCCAGCGCCAGTTCAGCACCTCGGTCAGCCAGCCCCCCAGCGTGGGGCCGATGATCGGGCCAACCATCACACCAGCCCCCCACAGGGCCATCGCCTGCCCATGTTTTTCACGCGGGTTGATGTCCAGAAGGAATGCCTGCGACAGCGGAACGATCGCAGCGCCGAACACGCCCTGAAGGATGCGAAAGGCAACCATGCTTTCCAGGCTCCAGGCCATCCCGCACAGCATAGATGTGATGACAAAGCCGACCACCGAAATCAGGAAGACCTCGCGCCGGCCCAATCGGTCGGAAATCCAGCCCGTCATCGGTGTCATGATCGCGGTAGCCACGATATAGGACGTCAGCACCCATGTTATGGTATCGCGTGATGCGCCCAGATTCCCCGTCATCGCTGGCAAGGCGACATTGGCAATCGTGGTATCCAGAACCTGCATGATCGTCGCCAGCATGATCGAAACGGTGATCAGCCCGCGGCGCAGGGCGGGGGCCTCGTCTGCGACAGCCGCCGTCACTTTTCAGAATCCGGGCTGGCCTGCGACCCGGCCAGCGCGGTTGGCAGAAAGGCCGCCAGGCGGCGCGTATGGGCGGTGTCGACGCGAACTTTCGCGCTCATCCCCGTGCGCAGGGTGATGCCGGGCGGAACCGACTCCAACGACACGCGCACCGGTATGCGCTGCGTGACCTTCACCCAGTTGCCGGTCGCGTTTTGTGCCGGGATCAACGAAAATTCAGCCCCCGTGCCGGCCCCGATCGCGACCACCGTGCCGGTCAGCGTCTGGCCGGGAAAGCTGTCGAACTCGATCTCGGCGCTTTGGCCGGGCAGAACGTTTTCAAGCTGCGTTTCCTTGAAATTGGCCTCGACCCAGCTATCGCCGGTTTCGATCAGCGAAAACAGCGGCGCACCGACGCTGACAAAGACGCCCGGCTTGAAGGACGCCGCCTGATATACGATGCCGTCACTCGGCGCGCGCACGGTCGCCATCGACAGATTATAGGCGGCACGGTCGCGGGCGGCGATTTCGGCCAGAACGGCGGGATGTTGATCGGTTGGTATATCAGGATCGCCCCCCAATGCGGCCAACGCACTGGACGCCGTCTGTCGTGCGGTCGCCAATTGTTCGCGCGCCTTGCGCTCGGCGTGGCGGGCATCGGCCAATGCCGATGTCGTGGCAACGCCCTTGGCTGTCAGGCTTTCCTGCCGGGCAAGCTCGGACGCCTGATAGGCGGCCTCGTCCTCGGCCACTTTTTGCTGCGCCAGGGCAATGCCATATGCCGCCTTCATCTGTTCGACATTCAGTCGCGCGGCGGCGATGGCCGCATCCGCCAGTGTCAGCGCCAGACGATAGGGTTCCGGGTCGACGCTGAACAGCACGTCGCCCTGTGCAACACGTTGATTGTCGGTGAACATGACGTCTGTCACGCGCCCTGAAACCGTGCTGGAAATATCGACACGGGCCTGACGCAAATTCGCGTTCTCGGTTGCCTCATATCGTCCACCTGTCAGCCAGAACCAGCCGCCACCTATGATCATGGCCGCCGGCACAACGATCATCAGCAGAATGCGCCGCAGGTTTCGGCCTCGTCTTGCTTTTTGAACGCCGTTCGAAATGTCGGTGGCGGACAGCCCGGGATTTGCGTTCATGTTCCTGTTTTCCATACTTTCCCGCCTTCCTGCGCATCACAGGCAGAGGATAGATTTTCGACCACCGTTTCCAGCATCTGCATCAGCATAATGCGTTCCGCGGGTGACAGGCCCGCAAGCGCCTCGTCATACAGATCGGTGACAAGGCCCTGAACTGAAGCAAAGGTCTGGGCGGCTTTAGGCGTTGCAAAGACAATGCGCACGCGCTTGTCGCTGGGGTCGGGTTCGCGGCGGGTCCATCCGCCAGTTTCCATTCTGTCCAGAAGTCGAGAAACGCTGATGGGCTCGATCTCCAGCAAATCGGCCAGCCGCGCCTGTGTGCAGGGGCCGTTGCGCACCAGCCGCGCCAAAAGACGCCATTGCGCCGAAGACAAGCCCATGTTGTCGCCGCGCATTTCAAAGCGCCGGCGCAGCAAGCGCGCCGAATCGTGCAGCAGAAATCCGAATTTTTCGAGTCGTTCATCCTTCATGATACGCCGAACATAATATAAGCATGCTTATAAACAAGCGTAAAAATGATATGCCGGTCCGGATTTGAAACATGTTCAACGGCCATTCGGGGTATGTGGTGCATTGACATTTGGATGCGGTCGCGATGCAAATGTCCCTCAAAATTGGGGGGAAAGATGCAAGACACGATCGAGGCGGCGCTGGAGCGTTGGGCGCAGGCCTTTGCGGCCATGGATATTGATGCGCTGGTGGATATTCACACCGACGACGCGCTGTTTTTCGGATCAAAGCCGGAACTCAAGCGCGGCCGCGACGGGGTGCGCGACTATTTCACATCACTGCCGGCAATGAACAAGCGCGCGGTCCGTTTTGAAGATGTCGTCACCCTGGCCTTGGCCGACAACGTGACCGCAATCGCCGGCACAGCGGTTTTCATGGCCGATGGAAAGGTGCGCAGCCGCCGGCGCCTGACGCAGACATTGGTGCGCGATGGTGGTCTGTGGCGTGTCGCCCAGCACCACGCATCGCCGGAATGACGATGCGCAAGCAAGGCCAATGGACGGATATGGAAATATGACCAACAAGACCAATACGGCGCAAGCCAGTGACGGCGTGACTGCAGGGGACACTTACCTTTCTGGCCTGCGCGTGATCGAGGTGGCCGATGAACTGGGCGAATATTGCGGCAAGCTGCTGGGGGGGCTTGGCGCCGATGTCGTCAAGATTGAACCGCCGCAGGGCGAGGCCACCCGCCATATCGGCCCCTTCTACCGCGATATTCCCGACCCCGATCGCAGCCTGCATTTCTGGCATTTCAATCTGGGCAAGCGCAGCGCGGTTCTGGACCTCGATACAGCCAGGGATCAGGCCACCTTCAGGGATCTGGCCGGCAACGCCGATATCGTGATCGACACCCGCCCGCGCGGCTTTATGGATGCGCGGGGCATCGGATATGACGCGCTGCGGGCCATCAACCCGCGCCTGATCTATGTCCGCATTACGCCCTTTGGCGATGATGGCCCCTGGGCAGATTTTCAAAGCAGTGACCTGATCCATCTGGCGCTGGGCGGCATGATGATGAATTGCGGCTATGATCCCGACCCGCTGGGCCGCTATGACACCCCGCCTGTTGCGCCGCAGATGTGGCAATCATTCCAGATCGCAGGCGAAATGGCGGTGATCTCTGTTCTGGGCGCGCTGAATTACCGCCTGAAAACTGGCTTGGGGCAAAAGCTGGTGTCGAACGTGCACGACGCCGTATCCAAGAACACCGAACAAGACCTGCCCGGCTGGATATTCCTGCGCATGCCGCACCGCCGCCTGACCTGCCGCCATGCCTTGCCGGTCACGATGCCGATCAGCGATCCGTTGCTGGCGATCACCAAGGACGGACGCTATCTGCTGCCCTATCAGACTTATCTGAAAGGATTTACCAAGGGCTGGGATGCGCCGCTGGATATCCTGCGCAAATATGGCATGCAGGACGATCTGGACGATCCCAAATACCTTGATGAAGATGTCCGCGCCCTCCCGCGCACCAAGGTGCATGTGGCCGATCTTATCCGCAAGCTGTCGGGGCGGTTGCTGTTCAAGGATGAACTGTGGCGCGAAGGTCAGAACCAGGGCCTGACCTGGGGGCCGATCCGCAAACCCGAAGAAAACATCGGCGAAGAACACTGGACCGTCAGGGGCAGCTTTGCCCAGGTGCATCACCCGGAACTTGATGAAAGTTTCACCTATATCGGCCCCAAGTGGAAATGTGACGAGGTCGGCTGGGCCATTGGTTCGCGCGCGCCATTGTTGGGCGAGCACACCGATGCCGTGATGCGCGACTGGTCAAGCGCGCGCGCGCCACATCAGATCGTATATGCGGGTGCCCGACTGAAAGAAGACCCGATGATCAGCGCCAGGGGCAAGCCTTTCGCCCTGTCCGATGTCAAGGTCGTTGATCTGTCCTGGATGCTGGCCAGCGCTGGGGCGGGGCGTTACCTGACCGCGATGGGCGCCGAGTTGATCAAGGTCGAACATATGTCCAAGCTGGACGGAATGCGCTGGGGGCGGGGGCCCTGCCCGCCGGGCGGGCGGGCCGCGCGCGATGCCGCGACCGCGCCGCTGGATATCCCCGAAAGCACGAACCCAAACCGCAGCGGCATATTCATGGAAATCAACGCCGGCAAGCTGGGGCTGTCGCTGAACCTTAAAAATCCCAAGGGTCGCAAGATATTGGAAGATCTGATCCGTGATGCGGATATGGTCATCGAAGGTTATTCGCCCGGCACGATGGACCGGATGGGGCTGGGCTATGATCGCCTGAAAGAGCTTAACCCCGGCATCATCTATGTCCAGCAAAGTGCGTTTGGGCAGGCGGGCACTTACGGCGATGCCCGTGGCTTTGGCCCGACAGCCCAGGCGATGTCAGGACTGAGCGAGATGTCTGGCCTGCCCGAACCCTATCCGCCCGCTGGTATCGGATATTCCTATCTGGACTGGTTCGGCGCCTATAATATGGCCAATGCGATGCTGGCCGCGCTGTATCGGCGCAACATCACCGGCAAGGGATGTTACATTGATGCCTCGCAGGCGGAAACGGGCATGTATCTTACCGGATCGGCGGTGCTGGATTATTCCGTCAATGGCCGCCACTGGTCGCGATACGGCAATCGGTCGCCGCATAAACCCGCCGCGCCACATGGGGCGTATCGTGTGAAAGGCGAAGACCGCTGGATCGCCATCGGGGCCTTCGATCAGGATCAGTGGCAGGCGCTGGCACAGGAACTCGGCCATCCCGAATGGATGACAGATCCGCGCTTCGCGACGCTGGCAGAGCGGTTGACCCATCAGGATGAACTTGACGCGCTGGTTCAGCAGGCCACGCAAGATCGCGACGGGTTCGCCCTGATGAATGCCCTGCAGGCCGCCCACGTGCCGGCGGGGATGTGCCAGACGGCGGAAGACCGGTATGAACATGATCCGCAACTGAAGCATCTGAACTGGCTTGTTGAACTGGATCAGGCGGAGATTGGGCGCTGGCCGGTCAAGGAACATCCCGTCACCATGAGCGAAACCCCGCCCTATATGGGGGGAAGGTTCAACCGGTCTGGCCCCAATCTGGGCCAGGACAGCGAATATGTTCTGAAGACCCATCTGGGCTATGACGCCGACCAGGTGAAGGAACTTGTCGCCGAAGGTGTGATCTAGCGCCGCAAAACGCATCCGGCAGGCCCTTGGTCGGGGCCTGCCGGTTTTTTTCGTGCCTTCGGTTTTGACGATCCGTCAGTTCATCAGGCTGGGCAGGAACAGCGTGATCGCGGGAAAGGCGATCAGCAGGATCATGACCACAACCTCGGCCAGCAGGAACCACGACACGCCCTTGAAGATCGTCACCAGCGACACCCGGTCGCCCATGACCCCCTTCATGATAAAGACATTCAGCCCGACCGGTGGCGTCAACATCCCGATCTCGATGAATTTCACCAGGATGATCCCCATCCACACCAGATCTATATTCATCGTCTTGAACACCGGCAGCAGGATCGGCAGCGTCAACAGCAACACCCCCAGCGGGTCCAAGAAGCAGCCCAGGAACAGATAGACGACGGCAATCGACAGGATCAGCGTCAGCTGGCTGGTATCGCCAGCCGAAATCATCTGCGTCAAGATATTGGGCAAACCTGAAAATGCCAGGAACCGCGTGAACAGGGCCGCGCCAACCGCGATCAGGATAAGGCTGGCCGTGGTCTGGGCCGCCTCCAGCAGGCTTTCGCGCAGCAACCGGAACGACAATTTGCCCTGCAACAGCGTGACGATGATTGCCAGAACAACCCCGACCGCGGCCGATTCAGTGGCTGTCATGACGCCCGAATATATGCCTCCGACGACGGCCAGAACCAGGATGGGCAAGGGCCAGATCGGCGCAACGATTTTAAGGTGTTCGGCGGCGGTCATCTTGGGAATCGCGACGCGCGGCGCCAGCGATGGATTCATCCAGCAGCGGGTGATGATCAGGCCGGCATACATGAAGGCGGTCAACAGGCCCGGTATGATGCCGGCAATCAGAACCTGCCCGACAGGGGCCTGCGCAAAGATGGCATAGAGAACGATGATGATGCTGGGCGGAATGACTGCGCCCAGTGTGCCCACGGCCGTGGCCACGCCGGTGGCCAGGCCGGGTTCGTATTTGTTCTTCAGCATTTCTGGCACGGCAATCTTGCCCAAAGTGGCCGTGGTGGCCAGGCTTGAACCGCTTGCCGCTGCGAAACCGGCCCCGGCAAAGTTGGTGGCCACGGCCAGCCCCCCGGGCAGCCAGCCCAGCCAGACCCGCATCGCACTGTATAGGCTGTTGGTCATCCCCGAGCCCGATATGATGGTGCCCATCAGCAGGAACAGCGGGATCGCTGACAAGGTCCAATGTGCGGTAAATTCGTAAGGGATGGCCTTGAGCGCCCCAAAGGCGCCGTTAACGCCGCGTGTCAGGCTGATGCCCAACAGCGATATCACCGACAAGGCAATGCCGACAGGAACCCGTATCGCCAGCAGGGCGACAAGGGCGAACAGCCCGATAACCCCGACAATCATTGCGGACATCAGTGTGCTCCTCCGGCTTGATCCAGATCGCCTGCAACGCTGCGCACCTCTCCGGCCAGCAGCGCCTGCAGAATGCGCAGCGCTTGCACCACCAGAACCAGGAACAGCGCGGCGATGCTGACAACCAGAAACCAGCGCGATGGCCAAAGGATAAGGTTGAAATGCTGGGTGACTGTATAGTCGCGGTTGATCGTTTTAGCCACCGCACTCACATAAGACATATAGCCATACATGGCGGTAAACCCGGCGCTGATGACCAGTGCAACAAGCTCGGTCAGCATACGGGCGCGGGGCGGCATCGCATGAACCACGAATTCCACCGAGATATGTCTGTCATACATCTGGCCGTATCCCAGCGCCAGGAACGACACCGCCACCATGTAATAGAAGGAACCGAATTCCAGCGTGCCGGGGATCGGGCTGTTGAAAACATAGCGCGCGATGACCTCGATCGTAATGTGAAATGCCATCAGCAGCAGGAATATCGCTGATAAAGTTGCCAGAAGGCGCGACAAGCCGCGCGCCGCGATTTCAAGAGTTCGGATCATTTCAGTCCCCATATGCGATCGGTGTCACGGCATATCGAATCCAGAACCTCGCACATTCCCAAAGAAGGCTGGTCACGCACAGGTATCGATTCTGTTCGATTGGATCATGCAGAAGATATGGCCCGCACCCGGTCGGATGCGGACCATTTGACGCTACATCTTCATGTTGGCGAAGATGTTTGTCTTGATAGCGTCGACAACCGCGGCGTCGTCGGGGTTGTCGCTGATGATCTCACGCCATTTGTCGACATAGGCCAGGAACGAGTCGATGATTTCATCGGCGTTTTCAATGCCTCTTTCGGTCGACCGTTTGAGCAATGCTTCACGTACAACGGGGGTGAATTCACCCAGACGTGCCTGAATGTCTTCACCAGGCTGCACGATATTGTAGGATTTCTCCTCTGCGATCGCCATCACGTCATCGTCGGCCGCAGCATAGGCATTCGCCTCCATTACCATTGCGCTGGCGGCCGCGTCGGTAAACGCTTTCTTTTGTTCGTCCGTCAATGTTTCCCACAGGTCCAGCCGCAGGCTCAGAATGGGGCCGCCATAGGAAATGCCCTGGTTCAGCGCCAGAACATTGGGCGCAACATCCCCGAACGAGAAGGTTGTCAGCCAGTTGACGCCGCCCATCGTGCAATCCACCTGCCCACGTTGAAGGGCTTCGTAGGTTTCGCCGATACCCATGGTCACCGGCGTCATCCCCAGATGCGAGGCAAGGATACCCCACTCGCCCGAGGCGCGGGCCTTGCGGCCTTTCAGATCCGCCAGCGTTGCGACAGGTTTGCTGCACAGCACCGCATAGGGCGATGTCACGAAGCCTCCGAGAAACTGGATGTTGTTTTCCTCCATCTCGGCTTTGCAATCGGGGCAACCGTTCAGAACGAAATCGGTGATCGCGGTGACCATGATGCGATTGTCGCCAGACATGATCGGCGCAAGTCCCATCGCAATATTGGAGATCGGTAGTTCAGAAGGGTTGTAAACCCCAAGGATTTGCCCCCCGTCCACGACACCGTCGCGCACACCTTCCAGCATGGCTTTGGCCCCCAGCAGCGATCCGCCGCTGTGCAGGGTATAGTCAATCGTGCCGCCGCTGTTCTCTTTCGCCATTTCCAGAAATGGGACAATGCCAAATTCCACCAGCGTGGTCGTGGGCGCCCCATAGGCCGCATAGACGACATTGACGTTTTCGGCATTTGCCGCAACGGCGGCCGTCGAAATCGCAGTTGCAATTCCAAGTGTTTTCACAAGTTTCATGTTTTCCTCCCAGGTAGCTCGTTTGTTTTGCGCCCCCATGCCCGTTGGAACTTGGATATGCGGATTTTCACCGTCTGCTATGGTTGGGCGCGCGCGTTCGCCTGATCCTTGATTGTTGTTTATTCATTGCGGGATAAACCAATATCTATTGGGGCTTCTGTGAGACGATAGAGATATGTTAATTTTCGCCGAGACATTGATTTTCATCACGATTTCGCTTAGCGCGAAATACTGGTTCAATCTCGAAAACGGGGTGGTCTCGGATTTATGTGCTGGGATCGCGACCCGAACAGGGTAACTATCATGCAGATCGCCGATCAACAGGAGCAGCCGTGACCTCAACCAAACATGTCGAACCCAAAAGCAGCATCGACCGCGCACTTGGTCTGCTGGACCTGTTCACGCTGCAAAAACCGGTCTGGCTGATCGAGGAACTTGTCCAGGATCTCGACTTGGCGCGGGCCACCGTCTATCGCTATGTCCGCTCTTTATGCGATGCGGGCCTGTTGGTGCCAGCCGGGGGCGGGGGCTATGTGTTGGGGCCTCGTATCGTTGAATTTGACCGCCAGATACGTCTGGCCGACCCATTGTTGCTGTCTTCGGCGCCAGTGATGGCTGGCTTGGTCGAAAGGGTGAATGGTGCCCAGTTGCTGTGCAGTTTCTATGGAAACAAGGTGCTGACGATTCATCAGATCAATACAGATGACCAGATCAAGTTGCCGATGGAACGCGGGCACGCATTTCCCATGTTCTATGGCGCGCCGTCACGGACCATCCTGGCCAATCTGCCATCCTATCAGTTGAAGAACGTGTTTCTGAATTACTCTCAGGAAATCACCAAGGCAGGGTTGGGCAGCAACTGGCAGGAATTCCGCGCCGCCATGCGGGACATCCGGCGTGGCGGGTTTTATGCCGCCAGCCAGCTTGACCCGACGCTTGTGGGTATTGCTTCGCCGATTTTCCGCGAAAACGAAACGGTTGTCGGTTGCCTGTGCCTGGTGCGGCGCAAGGAAAGGATGACCCCGGACAGCATGGACATGCTGTCCGCGCTTGCCATGGAGGCCGCCAGAGAAATCTCTTCCAAAATTCAGGAGTTTTCAAAGGCGCACAGCACCAATGACACCACGGCGCCTTATCCGACGATCCGACTTGGCTGATACTGGCATGTCGATCGAAATGTTTGACGGGATATTTTGCGAAATCGCATGATATCTCACATACGGATATTGCCTGACGCGGCTTGAATGGCCATTATCCCCCGGCAGGTGCCGCACAGCGGTGGCTGAACGACAGCGTGCCAAGGGGGAACGAGTGGCAACAGCGGCGCAAAACTGGCTGGGTCTGGAGGGGCGGGTGATCGTGATCACCGGCGCGGCGGGCGGCATTGGTGCGGCAATCGCGCGCGCAGCATGTGCCCAGGGCGCGCGCGCAATTCTGGTTGATCGCCCACAGGCCGATACGGC
>NZ_JBSRVX010000032.1:0-20534 GCF_055134745.1 Actibacterium sp. | reverse complement strand
TCGCAATGGACCGCGCGCGAGGATTACCAGGCCATGCTGCGCACCGAGGAAATGCGCATCCGCAACCGCCGCATCAACGCGCTGTGCAAAGGGTTCGAGCCGGTGATGTATGACGTGGTGGATGTGTATTAGGGGGTAAGGGGCGCCCGGAAAACGGTCCGGTGGACCGTTTTCAGCGCTGAACGGGCGGCGCCCCGGGGGCGTGCGGCAATTGCACCGCTGGCGGGGATCACGAACAGAGGGCATCGCCCGAACCGAGGGGAGGGTGCGAAGCGCCCGCGTCACGCCGCAGGCGTGCCTTCGGCACGACGGGGGCGGTTCGGGCGCTGCCCGGTCCGATGGACTGGGCGGGTTACTTTTGTAGTGAACTTGTGGTCTTGGGTGAGGAAATTATTGGGGGTAGCGGGTTCCATCGACCCTCTGCTTGCAAAAACGCACCCAACGTAGGCCGACTGCTATAGCTTGCGACAGATTTTGACGAATTCTTCCAGCGTGACGATCTGAAATTCCGGACCCAATATACTGACGATATGACCTTTCCTGCCAAGTATGCGTTGGTCATGGGTAATGAAGTACCGGCCACCGTTTTTCGCTGCCTCAAACAGGTGGTCTGCATCGGCTTCGTGCTTGGTGCTTTGCGCATTTCCTCGCAGGAGATCCCCGATTTTGTTCCGTTTACTCTGCTCCTCAGAATTCAGTGTTACCGGGAGGGTGTAGATTCCGTCCATGTCAGACCGAACCTGCGCGGGTGTTGCGGGGTTGGAAATTTCGTCCTGCACGCGCTTGGGTTTGACAATCGAAAGCTTAAGGTCCGTGACTAGTTTCTGAAATTCGTCGACCAGCTTGGTTCGCGCGGTGTCCGCGCGGTCAAGCGCGTTGGCATCAAGAAAAACGTTTCCAAATCTAGGGTCGACCATCCCTTCACCGCCGCCCCCCGCGCTTCCCGCCCCGCATCCCGCCGCGCCCGCCGGTTGACCGCCCGCCCTTCACGGCGGCCTCGCTCACGGCCTCGACCGCTGATTGCCGGGCCAGCGGGTCATCGGCCACGGCCAGTTCCACGGCTTCCAGCCGCTTGACCTCGTCGCGCAGACGTGCGGCCTCTTCGAATTCAAGGTTCTCGGCGGCCTTGCGCATTCCGGCACGCAGCGCGTCCAGATGGGCGGCCAGATTGGCGCCGACCAGCGGCGTTTCGATCTTGGCCGTCACCCGGTTCATATCGACATCGCCCTTGTAAAGCCCGGCCAGAATATCCTCGACGTTCTTCTTGACCGTTTGCGGCGTGATGCCGTGTTCGATATTATAGGCCATCTGCTTGGCCCGCCGCCGGTCGGTTTCCCCCATCGCGCGTTCCATCGACCCGGTGATGCGATCCGCATAAAGGATCACCCGCCCGTCGACATTGCGCGCCGCCCGCCCGATGGTCTGGATCAGACTTGTCTCGGATCGCAGGAAGCCTTCCTTGTCGGCGTCCAGAATGGCGACAAGCCCGCATTCGGGGATATCCAGCCCCTCGCGCAGCAGGTTGATGCCGATCAGCACATCGAAGGCGCCCAGCCGCAGATCGCGCAGGATCTCAATCCGCTCGATCGTGTCGATATCCGAATGCATATAGCGCACGCGGATCCCCTGTTCGTGCATGTATTCGGTCAGGTCTTCGGCCATGCGTTTGGTCAGCGTGGTGACAAGGGTGCGGTAACCCGCCGCCGAAACGCGCCGCACCTCGTCCAGCAGGTCATCGACCTGGGTGCCGACCGGGCGAATCTCGACCATCGGGTCCAGCAGCCCGGTGGGGCGGATCACCTGTTCGGTGAAGACGCCGCCCGTCTGCGCCAGTTCCCAAGCCGCCGGGGTGGCAGACACGAACACCGATTGCGGGCGCATCGCGTCCCATTCCTCGAATTTCAGCGGGCGGTTATCCATGCAGGACGGCAGGCGGAACCCATGTTCGGCCAGCGTGAACTTGCGCCGATAGTCGCCCTTGTACATGCCGCCGATCTGAGGGACCGAGACATGGGATTCATCCGCGAAAACAATGGCATGGTCGGGGATGAATTCGAACAGGGTCGGCGGGGGTTCGCCCGGCGCACGCCCGGTCAGATAGCGCGAATAGTTCTCGATCCCGTTGCACACGCCGGTTGCTTCCAGCATTTCCAGATCGAAACTGGTGCGCTGTTCCAGCCGCTGCGCCTCGAGCAGCTTGCCGTCGTTCACCAGTTGATCCAGCCGGTGGCGCAGTTCCTTCTTGATGCCGACAATCGCCTGTTTCATCGTCGGCTTTGGCGTGACGTAATGCGAATTGGCATAGATGCGGATATGGTCGAAGCTGTCGGTCCTGGCGCCGGTCAGCGGATCGAACTCGGTGATCGATTCAAGTTCCTCGCCGAAAAACGACAACCGCCAGGCGCGGTCATCCAGGTGGGCGGGCCACACCTCAAGCACGTCACCACGCACCCGGAAACTGCCCCGCGCAAAGGCGGTGTCGTTGCGGCGGTATTGCTGGGCGACCAGATCGGTCATCACCGCGCGCGTGTCATAGCTGGCACCGACCTTCAGATCCTGAGTCATTGCGCCATAGGTTTCGACCGAGCCGATACCGTAAATGCACGACACCGACGCCACGATGATCACATCGTCACGTTCCAGCAGGGCGCGGGTGGCCGAATGGCGCATCCGGTCGATCTGTTCGTTGATCTGGGATTCTTTTTCTATGTAGGTATCGGACCGGGCGACATAGGCCTCTGGCTGATAATAGTCGTAATAGCTGACAAAATATTCCACGGCATTGTCGGGAAAGAACCCCTTGAATTCGCCGTATAACTGCGCCGCCAGCGTCTTGTTCGGGGCCAGGATGATGGCAGGGCGCTGGGTCGCCTCGATCACCTTGGCCATGGTAAAGGTCTTGCCGGTGCCGGTGGCACCCAACAGAACCTGGTCGCGTTCACCCGCATTGATACCGGCAGACAGTTCCGCGATCGCGGTGGGCTGATCGCCGGCCGGTTCGAAATCGGTCCTCAGTATGAATCGCTTGCCGCCTTCCAGCTTGGGGCGGTTCTTCACATCGGGGGCCGGTGCGTGCAGCAGGGGAATGTCGGACATGGGCGGATCCTTTGGGCTGCCCATACAGTTGATCCGTTTTTGTTCACGTTCAAGGGGCCAACGATGCCAATCTGGCGCGCCCGATAAAATCCCAAACTTTTGATTGATTCAATCTTAAGGTGAGCTTATGATTGAGGGGCATGCAGCAGGACAGATTGTCGACCGGGCATAGTTCCCTCCCACGCTTGATATGCCCCGGTTGACAATCTCGTTGCAGATCTCGCGTTACAGTGGCTTGCACATCCGCACCGATTTGCCGATAAAAGCATACCGAAACCGGAGTCCTGCCCATGCGTGCCCGCATCTATAAACCTGCCCGTAACGCGATGCAGTCTGGCACCGCGAAGACCCGCGACTGGGTTCTGGAATATGTCCCGCAAACGCCGCGCGCCCTTGACCCGCTGATGGGCTGGACCAGCGCCGCCGACACCCAGGCGCAGGTGCGGATGAACTTTCCCACCAAGCAAGCCGCGCTGGATTACGCCCTCGAAAACGGGATCGACGCGGTGGTTCAGGAACCCAAACCCCGCAAGCCCAATATTCGCCCCGGTGGCTATGGCGAAAACTTCGCCACCAACCGGCGTGGCGTCTGGACACATTGAACCCTTGCCTTTGACGGCCCGCTCGCGCAAAAACCGATGCGTGCGGTCCTATAGCTCAACTGGATAGAGCAGCCGACTTCTAATCGGCAGGTTGAGGGTTCGAGTCCTTCTGGGACCGCCAGAATTTCCAGCGTTTGCTTTTTTCGGGATGCTGTCCGTTATCCGATCTGGTGCTTGATACAGCCTGCGCCGTCATGCCGCTTTGCGAATTCGCAGCAGGCGGCACTTTCAGCAACAGTTTAATGGTTTTCTCTACAAAAGCCGCATTCGTGGCGTCAGCCTGTTTCTGAATGCTGGGCGTCGAAACAATCGCCATCGCCGGATCGAGGTCAACAAATTCGAAAACTCGGCGCAATTCACGTTCGGGCGTGTTTACAAGGTCTTCGTAGATTACGCGAATACGCGGGATATTCATGGCTGCGCAATAAAGTTGAACGCTAATATTCGACATCGCGATCGTCTCGACGATACCAAAGATTTCATCCGGTCGAAAAACTGCCTCGCCTTGACTGGCTAGTTTGCTGGTCCATTGTTTTGTTTGCGTGGCAATCGACATAGAAACCGCTTGCGACAGCAAATCTTCGCGCAGAATATGGATGACCTTAACTGCGGGAAACATACGGACGATGCCAAAACGATAGAGCATCGCCAATTGTTCTGCCGAGGCCTTTACGCCAAAATACGGTGTGTCAGGCTGGCTCGCTGGCTCGCTGGCTCGCTGGCTCGCTGGCTCGCTGGCTCGCCTCACGGGTCATGGCTTTTCCCATCTTCAGCATATATTCGGGAAAACTTTCCAGGCCACGCCTGTGTTTGACATTGCTGACCATGTCGTAATTCAGCATTTCACCCAAGCCAACAAACTGGCCCGTTCCCAGCATGTAATCGGCCAGCAGATTTGACCCCGATCTGTTGGTGAACGCGAGAACGACCAAGGGTTTGTCAAAGACCTGACCGCCCTCATAGTGGGTCGCGCCGGGATAGAGCGCAGAAATTTGCTGTTCGTGAACGCCGGGCGAATTCATAGCATGTTGGATATGCGAGATCATGTTGATCGGGCTGTTATCAGTCATGTGTTCAAATCCCGGGCGTGTTTCTGAAATGGGTGACGGATAATATTGCTGCGTCAATATCTTGGTCAGTTGGGTGGGAAGAGCAACCCTAAAATGCGCCAAGGCGGCCACGCGGCCATCGGCGATGAACAGGCCTTGGCTGCCTGTGAAAATTATGCGGTGACGCCAACGAAGCGGACCCTTCGCGCCTGAATCTATGCAAGGCGATGGGCGCGATTTTCAAATTCGCCCCACCACGCCGCAAAAAACGCGATGATGTGCCGGGAAGACGAACCCATCAAACCGAAACAGCTGTCATCAGCGCGTCTTCGGAAATATCGGCCTTGGCGCCGCTCAGCGTGACGCGGCCCTGATTGAGAACATAGAACCGGTCGGCCAGCCCATAGGCAAAGCTGAAATATTGCTCGACCAGCACGATGGCCATCGTGCGCTGGTCGCGCAGATATTCGATCACGCGGCCGATCTGCTGGATGATATTGGGCTGAATGCCTTCGGTCGGTTCATCCAGCAACAGAAGTTTCGGCTTGGTGATCATGGCGCGGGCAATCGCCAGTTGCTGTTGTTGGCCGCCCGACAGATCGCCGCCGCGCCGCCCCTGCATTTCCTTCAACACCGGGAACAGTTCGTAAATTTCGTCGGGGACCATGTATTCGCTGCGTGGCAGGCAGGCATAGCCGGTTTCAAGGTTTTCGCGCACCGTCAGCAGCGGAAAGATCATCCGTCCCTGCGGAACATAGCCGACCCCCTTATGCGCCAGGGCATGGGCGGGCGGTTTGCCCAGAACCTCGCCGTTCAGGGTAACGGATCCGCCCGATCGGTGATGCGTGCCCGACAGCGCCTTCAGAAGGCTGGTTTTGCCCACGCCATTGGTGCCCATCACACAGGTGATCTGGCCGGTTTCGGCCGCCATGTCGATGCCATACAGGATCTGGCTGCCGCCATAATGCAGTGTCAGGTTTTTGGTTTCCAGCATGCTCAGCGCCCCAGATAAACGTCGATGACTTCTTGGTTGGCGGTCACATGGTCCAGACTGCCTTCGGCCAGAACCGATCCTTCGTGAAACACCGTGACCTTGCAGTTCAGCCGCCGGACGAATTCCATATCATGTTCTACCACCACCACGGCGCGGGTTTTCGCGGCCTCGACCAGAATGCTGGTCGTGTGTTCGCGTTCGGCCGGCGACATGCCCGCCGCGGGTTCATCGACCAGCAGCAAACGCGGTTCCTGCGCCAGCAGCATGCCAATCTCCAGCCATTGCTTTTGCCCATGCGCCAGTTCACCCGCCTTGCGCGGCAATTCGGATTTCAGCCCGATCGTTTCGGCCAGTTCGGCAACCTTGTCGCCGTCCTCGGACGAGCGCCGATAGGCCAGAACGGCAAAGGGGCCGCGGTCTTTTTTGAGGGCCATCAGCAGGTTGTCGAAAACCGACTGATCCTCGAACACGGTGGGGCGCTGGAACTTGCGCCCGATGCCCTGGCGGGCGATCTGGCTTTCGTTCATGCGCAGCAAGGATATGCTTTTCTCGCCCCAGATGACGCGGCCCTCATCGGGCTTGGTCTTGCCGGTGACGATATCCATGAAGGTGGTCTTGCCGGCGCCATTGGGGCCGATGATGGCCCGCAATTCGGCCTCGCCAATGCTGAAGGACAGGTTATTGATGGCGCGGAACCCGTCAAAGGTGACGGAAATGCCGGAAACTTCCAGAAGGCTGCTCATTTCTCGGCCTCCGCTTCGCGGAATGATCCCTGATCGGGGCCCAGATCGGCCCCGTGCCGGTCGGGCGCCTGGCGTCGGACCAGCAGATCGAACAGCCCGCCGATGCCCTTGGGCGCAAACAACGTCACCATCACAAAGCTCAGCCCCAGCAGCACCAGCCACCAGTCCACCCAGTCGATCGTATAGAAGCCCAGCGGCAGGTCGGGCACCTGGCCGCCCGTGAACCAGGTGGATATCAGCGACACGAAACCCGCGCCGATCACGGCGCCATACAACCGGCCGCGCCCGCCAATGGCGACCCAGACCGCCAGATAGATAGACGCGATCGGCGCGATTTCGGCAGGATTGATGATACCCGCTTGCGGGTAATACAACGCCCCCGCAATGGCCGCTATCATCGCCGTGACGGTAAAGACCACCAGCTTGTAGCTTTCGACATGATAGCCCAGGAACCGCACGCGGGCTTCGTCATCGCGGATGCCGCGGATCACCGATCCGAATTTCCCCCCCACGATCCAGGCGGCCAGCACATAGCCCAGCCCCAGCGCCAGCGCCGAGGCCCACAGAAAATAGACCGAGATCAGCGATTGCGGAATGCCATCGGCGCCGGGCAGGTTCTGCAGCCCCGACAGCCCGTTATTGCCCCGCAGCCCGCTGTCGTTCTGGAACAGATACAGCGACAGCGCCAGCGTCATCGCCTGAGTCAGGATCGACAGATAAACCCCCGTCACCCGCGACCGGAACGCCAGCCACCCGAAGATCAGCGCCAGCAATCCGGGGATGGCGACCACCAGGATCAACTGAATGATCAGGCTGTCGGCAAAGGCCCATATGGCCGGGATCCTCGCCCCTCCGACAACCCCGAAGATCTGCACGCCGACGGCTTCGCGAATTTCCTGGGGCGTGGCGGGAATGACGGCCCCGGCCATGGATGTCATCACGATATCCTTGGTGCGTTCAAACATCAGCCACATGCCGATCATGTAACCGCCCAGCCCGAAAAACGCGAAATGGCCAAGCGACAGGATGCCGCAATACCCCCACACGATATCCATCGCCACCGCGATCAGGCACAGGCACAGGGTCTTGCCCAGGGTTTTCACCATCGAGGTCGAGATGATATCGGCCCCGAACGCGTCTGACAGCAAGGTGATGGCCAGCGTAAAGATGGCCAGCACGGCGATGAAGATCAGCGTGGACGGGTTGCGCATGAAGAAACTTCTTTGCATGGCTTAATCCCCCGCCGCGCGGCCCTTCAGGGCGATGATGCCCTTGGGCCGGAACTGAATGAAAATGATGATGAAGATGATCATATAGGTCTGGGCCGCCAGGGTATTGGACGGGTTGAACCATTCGATTCCCTTTTGCACGAAACCGATCATCGCGGCCCCCAACAATGTGCCCCAGATATTGCCGACCCCGCCCACGACCACGGTCATGAAGCTTTGCACGATATAATCGGCCCCCAGTTCCGATGTGACCTTGGCATACAACCCGATCGCCACCCCGGCGATTCCGGCGATGCCCGATCCCAGCCCGAAGGTCAGCATGTTGATCCGGTCGGGATTGATTCCCATGGAGGATGCCATGCGCGGGTTCTGTGTGACGGCGCGCACCTCCAGCCCTAGCCGGGTCTTGTTCAGAATGAACAACAACAGGAACAGGAAGATCACGCCCAGAACGAAAATCGCGATGCGGATATAGCTGATCGCGACCACATCGTTCAGCACCAGCGACCCGTCCAGCCAGCCGGGGCTGGTCAGCGGTCGGGCCTGTGTGCCGAAGATATTCTTGACCACCTGCTGCAGTGCAATTGAAATACCGAAGGTCGCCAGCAGCGTCTCCAGCGGGCGGTTATACAGCCAGCGGATCACCAGACGTTCCATCGCCACACCGGCGGCGAATGTCACCGCAAAGGCCAGCGGCAGCGCCACGATGATCGACACGGTATAGTTCGGGATCAACTGCTGCACGACATAGCCGGTATAGGCGCCCATCATGATGAATTCGCCATGCGCCATGTTGATGACGCCCATCACCCCAAAGGTGATGGCCAGTCCGATGGCCGCCAGAAAATAGATCGACGCCAGCGACAACCCGTCCAGCGACAGGTCCAGAACCTGGTTGAACCCCACGCGCGTCGCGATCGACCGCAGGGCCTTGCGCGCGGCATCGGTGATGGCGGGATCGGTTTCCGTATACTGATCAAAGAAAACATGGGCCTTGAGGGCCGCGTCGATGTCATCTTCGGTCACTTCGGGCGGCACGGTCCCTTCGGCGGCCAGCGCTGCATAGGCGCGCGAGCGTTCTTCTTCCGATGACAGCGCCGCGACCGGAACCCCGCCGACCATGCCATCTTTCAGATTGGCGATCAGCACGTCCTTCTTCTGGGCGGCGGTCACGCGTGCGGGGGCAAGCCCGGCATCCACCAGCATGGCATAGGCATCTGCCCGCGAAATGGCGCCGCCCGGTTTCAGGGTGGCGGCGATATTCGTATCTTCGGGCAGGGTGGGGGCGACCTTGCGCGTGGTTGCCAGCAGCGGGTTCAGCGCGCCGCGGGCATCCACGCCCAGATCGGTTGCAAAGCTTTCGATGGCGGCCACGCGGGCGGCGTTGTCGGTGTCATAGCTGATGGTCAGCAACCGCTCCAACCGCTGTTTGCGGGCCTTCAGGCCGGGATCGGTTTCATCGACGAGAGAGCCGCGCAGCGCCTCCAGATGCGATTCTTCGGGGCCGCGTTCGATCGCGGTCAGACCTTCGGCGCGTTTGGCCGGGTCAGGGTCGGTCAGTTGATAGCGCACCAGCGCGGTGGCGATCACGCTGCGCACGCCGCTGTTGGGCTTCAGTTGGTCAATCTCGGATTTGCCGATCTCGCCCACCGGCTGTCCGGTGGCGATGTCGATCAGGCGAAAACTGTCAGCGCCGGCCGGTTCGGCGAAAAAGAACAGACCGTCCGATTTGCGCTGCCAAAGTTCCTTGTCGCGCCAGGCGCGCAGAACGGAACGTGTTTCCGGCAGATTTGAGGCCAGCAATGCCTCTATCACGCCGTCGATGGTGCTGCGCGATGCCTTTTCGATGGCGGCGCGGTTGTCTTGCATCAGGGTCTGGATGGCGCTGTCCTGTGCCTGAACGGCCAGCATGGACAACAGCCAGAACAATGCGGCGCGAAGGCCAATGTTGATAAAGTGTTTCATTCCCACCCAAACCGGAGGGGGCGCTGTGGCCCCCTCCTTTTTCGTTTCGTTGCGGACCAGTGTCAGATCAATAGTTCGACTTCATCTGGACGCAGGTCTTGGTTTCGGTGTTGTACATACCGCAGCCCAGATCTTTCCAGTCCGATTCCAGCACGGCCGATTCTGGCAGGAAGTCGGTCCAGGCATCGCCCGGCACCGGGTCGGTCTGGCTGATGATATCGAACTGGCCGTCGGCCTGGATCTCGCCGATCAGAACCGGCTTGGTCAGGTGGTGGTTGGGCAGCATTTCGGCCATGCCGCCGGTCAGGTTGGGGAATTTCTGGCCGATCATTGCGGCTGAAACCTTGTCAACATCGGTGGTCCCGGCTTCGGTCACTGCATTCACCCACATGTTGAAGCCGATGTAATGGGCCTCCATCGGGTCGTTGGTCACGCGGTTTTCACCGGCATAGGCTTTCCATTCCTCGATGAAGGTCGCGTTTTCCGGGGCATCGGCGGACTGGAAATAGTTCCAGGCGGCCAGGTGGCCCACCAGGTTCGACGTATCCAGGCCTGACAGTTCCTCTTCGCCAACCGAGAAGGCCACGACAGGGATGTCATCGGCGGAAATGCCGGCCGCGGCCAGTTCCTTGTAGAAGCCGATATTGGCGTCGCCATTGATGGTGCTGATCACGCCAACCTTCTTGCCATCGGCGCCCAGTGCCACAACGTCAGCCACGATCTTGGACCAGTCGGAATGTCCGAACGGGGTATAGTTGACGAAGATATCGTCGGCCGAGATACCCTTGTCCTTGAGGTATTGTTCAAGGATCTTGTTCGTCGTGCGCGGATAGACATAGTCGGTGCCAAGCAGGGCGAATTTCTCGACGCCCAGCTCTTCAAGATAGTAATCGACGGCCGGAATGGCCTGCTGGTTCGGCGCCGCGCCGGTATAGAAAACGTTCTTGGAGCTTTCTTCGCCCTCATACTGAACCGGATAGAACATCAGGCCGTTCAGCTCTTCCAGAACCGGCAGAACCGATTTGCGGCTGACCGAGGTCCAGCAGCCAAAGATCACGTCGACCTTGTCCTCGGTCAACAGCTTGCGGCCAAGACGTGCGAATTCCGGCCAGTCGGATGCCGGGTCAACGACAACCGGAACCAGCTTTTCACCCAGCAAGCCGCCCTTGGCGTTCTGCTGTTCGATCAGCATCAGCATCGTGTCCTTCAGCGTCGTCTCGGATATCTTCATCGTGCCGGAAAGCGAGTGCAGGATACCGACCTTGATGTCAGCCTGCGCCGCACCAGCGAATGCGGCCGACAGAACGGCAGCGGAAAGAATATGTTTGATCATGAGAAGATTGTCCCTTTTGCGTCTGCGGGGACGTCAGCCCCGCCCGGGGCAAGGTTTGTGAATTTAACTTGTTGCTGTCTTCTGCAAGTTTTGCGTAACTGTGGTGCAAAATTCGCAACACGGTGGCTGAAATTCGATGCGGCATCTCAATCTATACCGGGCGATCAGGGTCGTGGTGAACGAGGGTTCTATCCGCAAAGCCTCTGAAAAACTTGCCATTTCTCCTTCGGCGCTGAACCGGCAGATCCTGGCGTTGGAGGAGGATCTGGGTGTGCCATTTTTTGAGCGCCTTCCCGGCGGCGTGCGTCTTTCGACAGCAGGCGAGATATACTATCGCCAGTTTATTGGGCACATTGCTGAAATTGAGGGCGCAAACGAAACCGTTGCTGATTTATCAGGCCTTCGGATTGGCCACGTGCGCATCGCGGTGAGTCGCGTGCTGGAAAACGGAATGCTGCCGCGCGCCGTCCGCGCGTTTCGTGCCGAACATCCCAGGGTGGGCTTTTCGCTGTTGCCGGTATCGTCGGACCGGTTTTCGGAAATGCTGTCATCGGGCCGCGTCGATCTGGCGCTGATTGCCCAGCCGCAATATCACGAAGGCGTTGAAACCCTGATGGTCGAGGATTTCCCGGTTCTGGCCGTCATGTCTGCGGCCTTGATCGACGGGGTGACGGCGCTGACCCCGGAGATGCTGTCAGAACTCGATCTTGTGCTGCCCCCCGGCCCGGCGGGAATGCGCGCGCATCATGCGCTGGGTCTGAAGCGATTGCGGCTTGATTTGAACCCGGCGGTGGAAAGCGCCCAGTTGCTGCCCCCCTGGGGCAATGAAGGCGCGCAAAGGGCCAGCGCCCAGTTCTGCCTGTCGCCTGCGGTCACTGATGAATGGCTTGCCATGCACAAGGCGCGCATGGTGCCGGTGGCCCGTATCGGCCCGGCCCGGATTGCGTTGTGCAAGCGCGAAGGGCGTATTCTGCCCGTGGCGGCCGACAAATTCGCGCAGTTGCTGGCGCGGTCCCTGCAGACCGCCGCGCGTCAACCATCGGACAGCCGATAGGGGGGCAGGCTGTCAAAGGCCAGTTTCAGCGCATCGCCCCAGCCTTCTGATATGGTCTGGAAATAGGGATCGTCACGCGCGACACGCTGAATTTCGCCCGCTTCCAGCGATCCCGCGCGATAGATCTGGAAATCAAGCGGCAAACCGACAGACAGGTTCGCCTTGATCGTTGAATCGAACGATACCATCAGCAGTTTGATGGCCTCTGCAAAGCTCATGTCGGGGTCAAAGGCCCGGATCAGGATCGGACGGCCGTATTTGGTTTCGCCGATCTGAAAGAACGGCGTGTCATCCGAGGCCTCGATGAAATTGCCTTCGGGATAGATCAGGAACAATCGCTGCGGACCGGCACCGATCTGCCCCCCCAGAATGATCGTGGCGTTGAACCCGCTATCGGCGCGCTGCCCGGCGGCGGCATGTTCGGCGATGACATCGCGCAGCGTATCGCCCACCAAACGGGCGACCTGAAACATCGACGGCTGTTCCAGAATCGACGGGCTGCGCTGTTCATGCGCCTTGCTGCGCTCGTCCAGAATGCTGACAACGGCCTGTGTTGTGGCCAGATTTCCGGCGGTCATCATCGTGATCACCACCTGCCCGGGAACCGACCAGCTGTGCATCTTTCGGAAACTGGAAATATTATCCATCCCCGCATTGGTGCGGGTGTCTGACATGAATATCAGGCCGGAATTCAGCTTTAGCCCGACGCAATAGGTCATTTAGATCTCCGGCGATGACGATTCCGCAGGGTTATTGCTGCTGCACCTGAATGTCCACCGCAAGCGATTCTTTCCCATGTTCGCCCATGCGCAGCCCGGAAACCGGCGCCGCCTCGCGGTAATCCAGGCCCGTCGCCACGCGCACATAGCGTTCATCGGGGCAAACCGCATTGGCGATGTCAAAGCCGATCCATCCGATGCCCTCGACATGGGCCTCGGCCCAGGCATGGGTGGCGTCTTGCTGGGTCTGACCCTCCATCAGAAGATAGCCCGACACATAGCGCGACGGCATCCCCATTGACCGCGCTGCGGCGATAAACACATGCGCCTGATCCTGACAGACCCCGCGCCCGGCCCCCAGCGCATCTTCGGCGGTGGTCAGAACGTCGGTATGACCCGGCAGATATTCGATCTGATCGGCCACGCGGTCGCACAGCGCATGCAGCCGCGCGATCGTGTCGTCGTAATCGCCCAGCAGGCCCTTGGTCAGCTTGCGCGTCAGGTTGCCCGCCCGCGTCAGGTCTGTCGGGCGCGCGAAATACCACAACGGGGCAAAACCCGAATGTCTGCCTGAAACCCCGGCTGTATCGGTGGTTTCGATCATCCCCTGCGCCGAGATCACGATCTCGCTGACACCAGGTTCGAAACTGACCAGTTGAACGGCGTTCTGGTGCTGGTCCTCGAATTCCAGCTCGACCTTGCCACCGCTGACGCCGACCTGCCACAGGGTTACACCCTGTCCGGGGGTGTTGCGCGGGGTCAGGCGCAATTCCTGCAACCCATAGCCCAGCGGCTGTTCATAACGATAGGTCGTGCGGTGCGATATGTTCAGATGCATGTCGGATCAGCCATAAAACCGAAAATCCTTTTCGATCTGAATTCCCAGGGCAGTGTTATCGCCAAGAAAACCGGTCAGAAATTCATGCAGGCCGGTATCGAATATCTCGTCAATTCCGGTCTGCGACAGCCGGTCGCGCAGCGCGCAAACCCGTTCGACGCATTCATACTGGCCCCCATATTGCTGTTGAAGATAGGTCAGATTGCCAGACAGTTTCGACACGCAGAATTTCAGCGAACGCGGCATGCGCCCGTCCAGAATCAGGAATTCGGCGATGCCCTTGGCCTGAATATCCGGCCCGTTCAGCCAGCGATAGGCGCGCTGCCCTGCGACAGAACGCAGGATAGTTTCCCATTGCATATTGTCCAGCGACGATCCGATCTGGCTGACCGAGGGCAGCAAAACGTAATATTTCACGTCCAGAATCCGCGCCGTGTTGTCGGCGCGTTCCAGAAAAGTGCCGATCCGGGCAAAGTCGAAGATATCGTTGCGCAGCATCGTGCCATGCAGCGCCCCGCGCACCAGTGCGCTTTGCTGGCGGATCAGCGCCAGTATCCCGGGCAGATCGGGTTCGCGCACCGGGCGGCGCAGGGCCTCGGTCAGGTTCATCCAGGATTCGTTGACCGCCTCCCACACTTCGCGGGTCAGGGCGGTGCGCACCAGCCGCGCGTTGTTGCGCGCCATTTCGATGGCCGACAGCACCGATGACGGGTTCGCTTTGTCGCGCAGCAGAAAATCGACGGCCAGTGCCCCGTCGATTGCCTCGTGCCGCTCCAGATATTCGGCACGCACCCCGGCCGTTTCCAGCACCGAGGCCCATTCATCGGTTGCCGCATCGGGCCGCGTCAGGGCAATGCGAAAGCCCGCATCGACCAGTCGCGCAGCATTTTCCGAGCGTTCAAGATAGCGGAACATCCAGAACAGTCCGCCCGCAGTTTTGCCCAGCATCTGGCTCATTCTCCCAGCACCCAGGTATCTTTGGTGCCGCCCCCCTGGCTGGAATTGACCACCAGCGAACCGGGCTTCAGCGCCACCCGCGTCAACCCGCCCGGCGTGATGTCGATCCGGTCGGGCGAGACCAGCACGAAGGGGCGCAGATCGACATGGCGCGGCGCAAGCCCGGCCTTGGTCAGGATCGGCACCGTCGACAGCGCCAGCGTGGGCTGCGCGATATAGTTGCCGGGCTTGGCCTTCAGCTTGGCCCGGAACCGCGCGATTTCCTTTTTCGACGCCGCCGGCCCGACCAGCATACCATAGCCGCCCGATCCGTGAACCTCTTTCACGACCAGCTCTTCCAGATGCTCCAGCACATAGGCTAGCGCATCGGCCTCGGAACAGCGCCAGGTGGGCACGTTTTTCAGGATCGCCTTTTCGCCGGTATAGAATTCAATGATATCAGGCATATAGCTGTAGATCGCCTTGTCATCGGCAATGCCGGTGCCCGGCGCGTTGGCAATCGTGATGCCGCCCGCACGATACACGTCCATGATGCCCGGAATGCCCAGCAGGCTTTCGGGGTTGAAGGTCAGCGGATCCAGATAGTCATCGTCAATCCGCCGATACAAAACATCAATCGCCTTGTAGCCGCGCGTGGTGCGCATGGCGATCCGCCCATCCACCACGCGGCAGTCATGACCTTCGACCAGTTCGGCCCCCATGTGATCGGCAAGAAACGAGTGTTCGAAATAGGCCGAATTGTGGATGCCAGGCGTCAGAACCCCCACCACAGGCGTGCCGGTAACGGTGCGCGGCGCGCAGGCGGCCAGCGACCGGCGCAGGCGGGCAGGGTAATCGGAAACCTGCTGAACCTTGATCCTGGAAAACAGTTCCGGAAACATCTGCAACATGGTTTCACGGTTTTCCAGCATATAGGACACGCCCGACGGGGTGCGGGCGTTATCCTCTAGCACGAAAAACTCGTCCTCGCCGGTGCGCACCAGATCGGTGCCCACGATATGGGTATAGACATCGCCGGGCGGGTTCACCCCGATCATCTGCGGCAGGAACGCGTCATTATTGGCGATCAATTCAACGGGCACCCGGCCCGCCCGCAGAATTTCCTGGCGGTGATAGATATCATACAGAAAGGCGTTGATGGCGCGCACGCGCTGTTCGATCCCGCGCGTCAGCCGGGCCCATTCACGTTCGGATATGATGCGCGGCACGATGTCGAACGGGATAAGCCGTTCATCGGCATCGGCCTGCCCATAGACATTGAAGGTGATGCCCGTGCGGCGAAAGAACATTTCCGCCTCTTGCGACTTCTTGTGAAGGCGCTTGATGTCTTCCTGGGCGAACCAGCCGTAATAGTCGTCATACGGCGTGCGGGGATTGCCATCAGGCTGATACAGTTCGTCGAAAAAGCGGGCTTTCTTGTCCATGAGCCCACGTTATTTGATAGCGCAACCGCTGCAACTGTCCGCCGCATGGGGCCGCTATTTTGCCGGTATTTGGGCGTTCCGGCGCGTGAAGATGCCTGTTTTTTAGGCGTTGCCGCGTGCGGCAGGAAGCGGTTCTTGATCGGCGTCAAGGCAAAGGTCTGGCCGGTTGTCTATGATCACCGCATTCACTGAAAGTCATGGAGGGTTCTATGGTCGAGAAATCGCATACATCCGGCTTTTGGCCATCGCTTTATGATCCGCTGCGTAACATGGGCGCGCGTATCGCCGACTGGTTCGCACCGGCATCCGAGGCATCGGTGGGGGATGACGGATATCGAATCGCGCTGGAACTGCCCGGCGTCGAGGACAAGGATGTGACCGTCACAGTTGAAAACGGCGTTGTCACCGTCACGGGCGAAAAACGATCCGAGAGGTCCGAAAAAGGTGACAGCTGGTATTTCAGCGAACGCCAGTTCGGATCGTTTTCGCGCAGCTTCCGCCTGCCGCCCGATGCGGCGGAAGATCAGGTCAAGGCCGACCTGAAGGAAGGCGTTCTGACCATCGCGATTGCCCGCAAATCGCCCCAGGCCGCAGCGGCAGGCAAGCAGGTGCCGATCGGGCGCGGATAGGCGGTCGGGCGCAGCGCCCGCCGCAGCGCCCTAATATCCTTGCTGGTTCAGCGCGATCAGATAGCCGGCACCGGCGGCGATGGCCGCGCCCAGAACGATCGCGGCCGCGATTTTCCAGGCCGACCACGGCCGTTCGCCCTGAACCCGGCCCGTGCGGCCATTGACGACAAAGCGATAGGTCTTGCCGCGATAGATATAGGCCGCCATCCAGACCGGCAGCAGGATATGCTTGAAGGTCACATCCCTGACCTGTGTCTGAACGGAATGGATGCGCTGGGTGTCGCCGCCGATATCGAATTTCACATCGCGCTCGATCACCCGGTCCATATGCGCGCGGGCCTGCGCATAGGCGTCGGTCAGTTCGACAGTATAGGCCTCGGCCCGGAAACCGGCCAGATATTCCAGGCGATATGGTTCCAGCGCCGGCAGGTCCCAGGGTTCCAGCGCATCAGTGAACCGCTTGGGCAGGCTGGTGCTGGCCAGCACCAGCACATCATCGAACCAGCGCGCCACGTGGCCCGCAGCGGGCGACCAGCGAATGCGCTGTTCGCGCACCTGTTGCGCGCGGCCATCGCGGGTGACGGTGCGGGTGACATAATAGATCGTGCCGCGCTCGCCGCGATAGGCGGATGTCGTATCGGCGTCGAAGGTCCAGTAGGGGACATAGATACCCTGCATCCGCCGCCCCTTGCGGGCATAGGCCTGCAAACCGCCCGGCGCGAACCACAGCCGACCCAGCCAGTTCGACATCGCATCATGCGCCGCCTTTTGATCCAGCGCAAAGGGCAGCAGGGCGCGCGGCTTGATATGGCGATGCATGCCGGTATCGGTGACAACCGGCGTGGCGCAGAACGGGCATTCGGCGGCATGGATATCGGTGCTGAACTCGATCTGCGCGCCGCAATTGGGGCATTGGCTGATGCGGGTTTCTTCGTATTCCGTGGCGGGCAGATCGGCATCCAGCGCGGCGCGGAAATCCTGTTCGCGGATCGGCGGCGTTGCGGCCTGCGCGGTTCCGATAGGACGGGTCGCACCGCAATGGTCGCAGATCAGCCGGTCTTGCCCGGGATCAAAGCGCAGGTCGGCGCCGCATTGATCGCAGGGAAAGCGGTGTTCGATGGTCCCGTCCGGGGGGGAGGGGGGCAGCGGCGCCATGATCTATGCCTTCGGCGAGGGTATTTGTGCCAAGAATAAGCCCTATGCCCCGGGGGGCGGCGGCGGCAGGATGGTGAAAAGCTGCGCCAGTTCAGCGACATCCTCGGCCCGTTTCCAGCCATCCTGGCCGGCGGTCCATACATATGTGTCGCGCGTCAGCCCGCCATCTGTGGCCATGCGCCCCAGGCTGGCGCGGCTGAAGGGGCCGCTGGTCTTGCCGTCCTGGGCAAGATGCCAGACCTTTTCGACCGGTGGTGGGGCGGGAGGCGCGGCAGGGGCCGCACCCCAGGGGCCGGGCTGGGCCATCTGCGCGCCCACGGCCAGCCCCATGCCCGCACCCATGCCCGCCGCCATGCCGCCGCCCGCCGGATTGCTGGCGGCTGTCGTCATCGCCTCGGCCGCCGAATATTGGGTGAAGCGGCCCAGATCGCCCGCCAGCCCCATCGAGGTGCGCTTGTCCAGCGCCGCCTCGACCGCGGGCGGCAGGCTGATGTTTTCGATGTAAAGCTCGGGCAGGGTGATGCCATAGGCCTCGATCGTGGGGGCGATGCGGGTTCCCACCAGCTTGCCCAGATCGGCGGTATTGGCGGCCATGTCCAGCACCGGGATACCGGATGCCGCGATGACGCGGGAAAATTCCTGGGTGATGATGTTGCGGATCTGAAAGCTGATCTCGTCCATGGTGAATTCGCCATCGGTGCCGACGATTTCGGTCAGGAATTTGGCCGGGTCCGACACCCGCACCGAATAGGTGCCAAAGGCGCGGATGCGGGTCGGGCCGAATTCTGGGTCGCGCAGCATGATCGGGTTCTTGGTGCCCCATTTTAGGTCATTGAACCGGGTCGTGTTGACGAAATAGATTTCCGATTTGAACGGCGATTTGAAGCCGTGATCCCAGTGTTGCAGCGTGGTCAGCACCGGCATGTTGTTGGTTTCCAGCATGTAAAGGCCGGGGGTGAAAACATCGGCGATCTGGCCTTCATGCACGAAAACGGCGGCCTGGCCTTCGCGGACGGTCAGCTTGGCGCCGTATTTGATCTCGTGGCCTTCGCGTTCGAATCGCCAGACCATCGTGTCGCGGCTGTCGTCGGTCCAATGGATGACATCTATGAATTCACCGGTCAGGAAATCGAATATACCCATGATGTTACCTTTCACTTTGGCTCCGTGCCCGGTCGGCCGGGCGCGGGAATTGGTCGGTCTGGCCTAGCTTTCGCCGCCCAGCAGGTCGGTCGCGATCTGGCGCAGGATCGGGCGGGCCTCGTCCTCGTGCATGCCGGGATGCAGGCGCCGATCATACAGCATTTTCAACATCAGTTCGTCCATTCGGGTCAGAAGGGCGAATTCTTCGTCATCGTTGAAGATCGAGGGGCGGGCGCTGGGGCTGTCATTGGCAAGGCCCATGGCCTGGGCCAGTTCTTCGTGGATGCAGGACAGGCGCATAAGATCGGGGTGTTCGCCCCGGATCACGGCGACCGCGCGGTTATAGACAGGCGCATTGCCCTTGGAAAACGCAAAGACCAGACAGAAAGTCGATCTTGGCATGGTGGTGATCGTCTCCACCGCGCTGGTTTCGATTCCCGGCACCATCTGGCGAAGGCGGGGGCCGAAGGCGCGGCGTTCATCCTCGTTCAGGATCAGGACATGGAAATTCGCCTGTTCTGCCGTGGTCTGGCGGATCGGAATACCGGTCAGTTGGCTGAGGCGGGCGGTATAGGCCATTATATCGGACTGGTCCCGGTCCTGGCGATCCTGCGGGATGGTGTCGCCAAATGTCACCGCCATGCGGATCGGGCTTTCCCAGCGGCGCAGGCTGCTGATCGTCTTGCGCGCCACCAGCGCGCCGCCCTGGGGCGTGTATTCATCGTAAAGCGCGATTTGCACAAAGTTTTCGATCAGCTGGCGTGTTGAAAAGGGCGTGTCGTTGCCGCCGCCATCGGTGCGCATCAGCCCGCGCGTCAGCAGATCGGCCTGCAGGCGCGCGAAATGCTGCTCCAATGCAAGGCTGTCAGCAGAGCGTTGGGCCGGCCCGGGGGGCAGGGGCGGCGGTGCGCCAGGCGTGGACGCAGCCGGTGGCATCATCATCTGACAAGCAGCCAGAAAGACAACGGCCAGCGCGGCCAGCGGGGTGGAAAGGCGGCGGATGATGGCGGCCTCCTGCTAGCGGCGCGGCACGGCGGTGCCGGCATTGTCGCCAACCCCGTCGCGCCGGGATTTGGCGGCTGCCAGAGTATCGCGCAACTCGGCTTCCAGTTTTTTCAGGTCTTCCTCGGCGGCGGCGCGTTTTGCCTTGCCGTCATCGGCGATGGCCAGACTTTCCTGAATGGTGGCGATCAGTGTGGCATTGGCCTTTTTCACCGCTTCGATATCGAACACGCCACGCTCCATTTCAGTGCGCACGACACGGTTGGCCTGTTGCAGGTTCTCGGCATTGGCCGTCAGCAATTCGTTGGTCAGATCGCTGGCTTCGCGCACCGCCCTGGCGGCTTCGGCAGAGCGCTGAATGGTGACCGCCTGCGCCAGTTGCGTTTCCCACAGCGGCACGGTGTTCACCAGAGTCGAGTTGATCTTGGTGACAAGGCTTTTGTCATTCTCCTGCACCAGACGGATCGAGGGCAGCGATTGCATCGTCACCTGACGGGTCAGTTTGAGGTCATGCACCCGGCGTTCCAGATCGTCGCGGGCGGCGCGGATGTCGCGCAGCTCCTGTGCCTTCATCACCTGATCGTTTTCAGGCGCGGCATTCA
>NZ_JBSRVX010000031.1:0-98469 GCF_055134745.1 Actibacterium sp. | reverse complement strand
CCGCCCATGTCCTGGGTCACGCAGGGTTTTGCCACCAATATGGCCTTTGCGATGGCCGAAAGCGCATCGCGCCTGTTCAGCCCCTATGCGATGGGCCCGCTTTACAAGCATCCGTTGCGCGGGGTGGTGGAACAGCTGGATTTCGATTCTGTCTGTGCGACCGATGGCCCGGCGTTTTTCGTCTGCGCCACCAATGTGCGCAGCGGCAAGGTCAAGGTCTTTGGCAAGGACCACGTGACCGCCGATGCGCTGCTGGCTTCGGCCTGCCTGCCCACCATGTTTCAGGCGATCGAGATCGAAGACCCCGATACCGGCGTGACCGAGGCCTATTGGGATGGCGGCTATACCGGTAATCCGTCGCTGTTTCCGCTTTACGATCGTGCCTTGCCCGATGACATCGTGATCGTGAATATCAACCCGATCCGGCGGGAAAACGTGCCCGTCTCGCCACAGGATATCCGCAGCCGCATCAACGAGGTCAGCTTCAATTCATCCCTGCTGCACGACCTGCGCGCGATTGCCTTCGTCAAGCGCCTGATTGCCGAGGGCAGGATCGAGCGCGGGTCGATGAAGGATGTGCTGGTTCACATGATCGCCGATGATGCGCTGATGGTGCAACTGACCGAGGCCACCAAGGCCATGCCGAACCCCGCGCTGCTGGATATGCTGAAACTGGCCGGGCGCAAGACGGCCGAAGAATTTCTGACGCAACACCGCGCCGCCCTGAACAAGACCGCCACGGTGGATCTCATCCAGATGTTTCAGTGATCCGCGCGCTTGCGGGTGGGCTTGTGTGGCCCTTCACCCGGGATCGGCACCGGCAGGGTGCCCCGGTCTTCGGGATGAACCAGCCCGGCCGAGATGACCATCTTGGCGGCTTCTTCGACAGTCATGTTCAGCACGATGACATCGGAACGTGGCACGAACAACAGAAAGCCCGATGTCGGGTTCGGCGTTGTGGGCAGGAACACGCTGATGATTGCCTCATCACGGGGAATGCGACGTTCGATCTCGCCTTTGGTTGCGGTGGTGATGAAGCCCACCGCCCAGACACCCCTGCGTGGATATTCAACCAGGCAGGTCTCCTCGAACGAGGATTCCGCCTGTGAGAACACGGTTTCGGCAATCTGCTTGAGCGCGTTATAGATGCTGCGCACGACCGGCATCCGGTCAACCAGACTTTCTCCCCAACCCAGCAGCGAGCGCCCGATAATGCCCTTGGCCAGCCAGCCGACGATCAGCGTGAAGATCAGAAAGAAGATCACCCCGACGCCGTGAATGTCGATGCCGATATAATTCTGCGGGTGATATTTCTGGGGCACCAGCGGCAGAACGAAACCATCCACCCAGCCGATAATTGTCCAGATCAGCCAGACGGTCAGCCCGATGGGGGCGATCACCACCATGCCTGTCAGGAACGATCCGCGCAGTCCGCGCAACGGCGAAAAGCGGCGCCGGCGTTCGGGTTGCGGGGCGTCTTCGTCGTGCTGTTCGGTCATGATCCTGCTGCTCGCTGCGCCTTTGCCAATCTAGGCGGTTGCCCGGGCGACGACAACTGCGATCGCGTTGTGGCAGGGCAAATATGTCATACGACCTGCCGTTTTACCGTTTTGCCAGGTCAGCGCGCCTATTATCTGGCCGAAACCGCCGGCAGGGCTTGTCTTGGGCGCGGATTGCGTCTAAACGCGCGCTACTTCACAGGCGGGGTAGGGCCATTCGGGGAGAAATCCCGTCTGGTCCACCGGTTGGGGTTCGGGCAATGCCCGGGCGCCCTGATGCCCCGCTCAGGCGCAAACCGGAAAGGAATTGGATATGGCGCTTCCTGATTTTTCTATGCGTCAGCTGCTTGAGGCTGGCGTTCATTATGGCCACCAGACCCAAAGATGGGATCCGCGCATGGCGGAATTCATCTATGGTGATCGCAACGGCATTCACATCATCGACCTGACCCAGACCGTGCCCATGCTGGATGCGGCGCTGAAACTGGTGCGCGACACGGTGGCCCGCAACGGCCGCATCCTGTTTGTCGGCACCAAGCGTCAGGCACAGCGCCCGGTGGCCGAAGCCGCCGAAAAATGCGCGCAGTATTACATGAACCACCGCTGGCTGGGCGGCACGCTGACCAACTGGCAGACCGTGTCGAAATCCATCCAGCGCCTCAAGGCCATCGACGAGCAGATGGAGCAGGGCTTTGAAGGGCTGACCAAGAAGGAACGCCTTGGCATGGAGCGCGAGCAGGCCAAATTGCAGGCCAGCCTTGGCGGCATCCGTGAAATGGGCGGCGTGCCCGACCTGTTGTTCGTCATTGACGTGAACAAGGAAGCCCTGGCGATCACCGAAGCCAAGAAACTGGGTATCCCGGTTGTGGCGGTGGTCGATACCAACTGTTCGCCCAAGGGCATCGACTATGTGATCCCCGGCAATGACGATGCGGCCCGCGCTATTGCGCTGTATTGCGATCTGATCAGCCGGGCGGCCCTGGACGGGATGACCGCACAGATGGATGCCGCCGGCGTCGATCTGGGCGCGCTGGAAGACACCCCCGTCGAGGAACTGCTGGACGAAGCCCGCGCCGAGGCCTGATCGCCCCGCGACTGTCACATGAACGATACCGGGCGCAGCTAGGGCTTGCGCCCGGGTAACAGAATTGATCGAGGAGAGCCGAGATGGCAATCACCGCAGCAATGGTGAAAGAACTGCGCGAACAAACCGGCGCAGGCATGATGGATGCGAAAAAGGCGCTGACCGAAACCGACGGCGATTTCGAAGCCGCCGTTGACTGGCTGCGCACCAAGGGGCTGGCAAAGGCCGCCAAGAAATCCGGCCGCACGGCCGCCGAGGGACTGGTCGCGGTTGCGGTGGAAGGCGGGCGCGGGATTGTGGTGGAAATCAACTCTGAAACCGATTTTGTCGCCAAGAACGCCGAATTTCAGACCATGGTCGCCGCCGTTGCCGGTGTCGCGCTCAAATCTGCCGATCTGGAGGCCCTGAAAGCCGCCGATCTGGGCGGGAAATCGGTCGAGGATACAATCACCGCGAAAATCGCCACGATCGGCGAAAACATGGCCCTGCGCCGTATGGAATCGATCGAAGGCGAAAGCATCGCCGCTTATGTGCACAATGCCGCCACGGATGGCATGGGCAAGATCGGTGTGCTGGTCGCCATGAAAGGCACCGATAACGGTATTGGCCGCCAGATCGCGATGCATATCGCCGCCGCCAATCCGGCCTCGCTGGGGGCCGACGATCTGTCGCCCGAGCTGGTCGCCCGTGAAAAGGCGATCCTGGTCGAGCAGGCCCGCGAAAGCGGCAAGCCCGAAGCCGTGATCGAAAAGATGATCGAGGGCCGGATGAAGAAGTTCCTGTCCGAAGTGACGCTGCTGGGGCAGGCCTTTGTCGTGAACCCCGACCTGACGGTCGAGGCCGCAGCCAAGGAAGCCGGCGTTCAGGTGATCGGGTTCAAGCGTCTCGAAGTTGGCGAGGGCATTGAAAAAGAATCCGAAGATTTTGCCGCCGAAGTGGCCAAGGTTGCCAAGGGCTGATCTGTAAAAGCCCTGATGAAACGCAAACGGTGCAGCCGCAAGGCTGCACCGTTTTTTGTCGCGCCGCTTCATTGGGGATGAGGGCAGACGCAACATGAGGGACAGCCTGTCAGCGGACTATACACTGACAGACTGATTATTAAGAACACCGCCTTCACGTAATCGCGCGGGCACGATGTTCATGTTCCCAGGCCAATGCCACCACTCACGGAACGCCTGCAGCCTAAAGATTACGTAGCGTAATCAAAGTGTGGAATACCATACTTTTGGGGCGAATGCCCGAGTCAGTTTTCAACCAGAAAAATATGTTTGTGAATGGCGGCCTTCAGAATGGCCTGTGCCGTCGTATCCACCTGCAAGGCTTCGCGCGCCAGCCGCAGGTGTTTTTCAACGGTTGTCTGCGTCAGCCCCATGATCGCGGCGATATCCTGCGATGTCTTTCCCTGACCGACCCATTCCAACACTTCGCGCTGGCGCTTTGTCAACACATTGCGTGCGCTGGCCGAGGGCAGGGTGGACAGGCGCAGATGCGCGATATTGCATATCAGCATAATCTCGCGCCCGTATCGCGCCCAGATTGCATCGGCATCGGTTTGGCTCAGGCCGGGGCGGGCGATCAGCCCCAGCGCACCCTTGGCCCGGCCCACGTTATGCGCGAACCCGATCGTATATCCCGCAACCACGTTATAGGCGTGATTGACCGCAACCACGCGCGCCTGGGCCTCGGGCAGGGTGCCTGCGCTGATCTGATCGGCCAGCATCTGCCAGGACATCGCACCGACATTATCGGCAGCCCATCGCACCATGGGGCCATTGAAATACAGGCCGTCATCAATGAACCGCTTCATATATTGCTGCGGCAGGTTTGACAGGATCAACGCCTCGCTCGCGTCGCTGATCGTGGCCGTAGCCCGGAAATGTGCAAAGCCATAGATAAGCCGATCGAAGCCGAACCTGCCCATTGTTTTCAGCAATATTGACCAGACCTCTTCGATGGTCGCGGCCGCGGTCAGGGCTTCCAGATCGTCGATTATCACGTCTTTGCCTGCAGATGTCCCAGCAAGGCCCTGATCGCCAGCGCATAACCCGCAGCGCCGAACCCGCAGATCTGGCCCACAGCAACTGGCGCGATATAGGACTTATGCCGAAAGGCCTCGCGCGCATGGATATTGGACAGGTGCAGTTCGACCACCGGCAATTGCGCCGATGAAATCGCATCCATCAAGGCAACGGAAGTATGGGTAAAGGCCCCCGCATTCAGGATGATGCCATCATGCAGGCCGCGCGCGGCGTGTATCGCATCAATCAGCGCGCCTTCATGATTGGATTGCTGGCAGCTTATGTTGACCCCCAGCGCGCGCCCGGTGTCGACACACAGCGCCTCTATATCGGCAAGGGTCGTGGTGCCATAGACCTCGGGCTGGCGGGTTCCAAGCAGGTTCAGGTTCGGGCCGTTCAGGATCAGTATCGACGTCATCGCGTCCCTCATTTTTCAATCAATCTATGCGCGAACCCTATGGCCTGTCGAGGGTTTAGCGCCATTTCGGGGGTGATGATGTTTCGCCATCAACGGCGCTGCCATTTACCTTGACATATGATCGGGCCTGCCAGAGATTTGCGCAGTGTTTAAATGGGAGGAAGCCATGACTGACAAACCTTATGGAATTTCGCGACGCATGTTCGGGGCAGGGGCTGCAGGGCTGGCCGTTGGTGTTACCATGGCCGGCAATACCGCGCAGGCTGCGGGCGAGGCCAAGACCTTTGTGCTGGTACATGGTGCATGGCATGGCGGCTGGTGCTGGCGGCGGGTCGCCGACCAATTGCAGGCCCAGGGCCACAAGGTGTACACGCCGACATTGACCGGTCTGGGCGAACGCTCGCATCTGCGCGAGGACGAAACCGGCCTGTCGACGCATGTCACCGACATTCTGAACGTGATCGAATGGGAAGGGCTGAGCGATATCATCCTGGTGGGTCATTCCTATGGCGGGATGGTCATCACCGGCGTGGCCGACAAGGCCGCCGACAAGATATCCGCGATCGTATATCTGGATGCGTTCCATCCCGGCGAAGGCGACAGCGTGGCCAGCATGGCCGATCCGCAAACCGGCGGATATATGCAGAAACTCTGGGACGATGGCCTGCGTGCCTGGGATCCGCTTCCGGCTGAATATTTCGCGGTATTACCCGAAAACAGTGAATGGGTGACGGCCAAGATGACACCACAACCGCTGAAAACCTTTCTGGAGCCCTCGGGTCCGGTGGCCGGCGGCGCTGCGATTTCTCGCAAGACCTATATCCGCGCCCAGAAATTCGCCAGCGGGGCTTTCGATGCGGCGCTGGCCGCGGCAAAGGCAGATGCAGGTTGGACTGCCATCGCGTTGGATGTCGGGCATGATGTCATGGTCGATTATCCTACAGAGTTGACGGAGATTCTGTTAAACGCTTGAAAACAGCCACTTACGGTTATGTTTTAAGCTGAATTTCGGGCGTCCTGCATGTTGGGCGCCCGATTTGATTGGAAAGTTCACGCATATGCCGGCACAGTCTGCAAATTCGCTGCTTGTTCAGCGACAGGGCGATATACTGATCGTTACGTTGAACCGCCCAGACAAGATGAATGCGCTGAACAACGCGATGCAATGGGAATTGCATCGCGTGTTTGACGAATTTCAGCACGATGATACGTTGCGCGTCGCCATTCTGACGGGCGCGGGAGATCGTGCGTTCTGCGCCGGTTCCGACATTGCCGAAAACGCCCGCATCAGCGCCGAAGGTAGAAAAATATCCTATCCGCCAAGCGGTTACGGCGGATTGGCGCAGCGTTATGACTGTTACAAACCGATTATTGCTGCTGTGAACGGTCTGGCACTGGGTGGTGGATTTGAACTGGCGCTGGCCTGCGATCTGATCGTTGCAACAGACCATGCGACCTTTGGTTTGCCGGAGCCGAAAATTGGCGTGGCCGCGATTGGTGGTGGCATGATCCGCTTGCCGATGCAGATCGGGCTGAAGCCGGCGATGCAGATCTTGCTGACCGCAAAACCCGTCAGCGCGCAGCGCGCCTTTGACCTTGGGCTGATCAACGAGATTGCACCGGCCGACCGCCTGATGGATCAGTCCATGGCAATGGCGCGCGACATTGCCGCGAATGCACCGCTGTCGGTCATGGCCACCAAGCAGGTCGCGATGCAAGGATTGCAGAACCCGGATATTCGTCGCTGCTTTGACAACCAACACGGCGACGGGTTTTCAATGCTTGAGGCGATGCGAAACAGCCGCGATATAAAGGAAGGCGCGCAAGCCTTTGTAGAAAAACGCAAACCACAGTGGAGAGGCGAATAGCAAACGGCGTATGTTTGCTATGCCATCCAATCAATAATTAACATAATACTTATTATCGGACTTAGCCCAGCGCATATCCGGCGCCGCGCACCGTGCGCACCGGGTCTGCCCCACCATATTGGCACAGGGCCTTGCGCAGGCGTCCGATATGCACGTCAACGGTACGTGTATCGACATAGATGTCGCGGCCCCAGACACGATCCAGCAATTGCTCGCGGCTCCAGACGCGGCCGGGTTTTTCCATGAAGGTCGACAACAGCCGGAATTCCGTCGGGCCCAGTTTCAGGATCTTTTCGCTGCGAAACACCTTATGCGTTTCAGCATCCAGCACGATATCTTCGAATTGCAACTGTTCGCCAACCGATGCGGGCCTTGTGCGGCGCAGCTGGGCGCGGACACGGGCCATCAGCTCGACGACCGAATAGGGTTTGATGACATAATCGTCGGCCCCGGTTTCAAGCCCCCTCACCCGGTCCACCTCTTCGGAACGGGCCGACAGCATGATGATCGGCACGTTGCGGGTTTCGGTGCGGCTTTTCAGGCGGCGGCACACCTCGATCCCCGACACATTGGGCAGCATCCAGTCAAGAACGATGATATCGGGCGCGCCTTCCTCGACCAACAGCAAGGCTTCCTCACCGTTATCGGCCTTGGATACGGCAAATCCCTCGGCTTCCAGGTTATAGGCCAGAACCTCGCGCTGTGCGGGCTCATCCTCGACGATCAGAACGGTTGGTTGTTCAGCGCCTGCCATCATTTCACGCCCGTATTGTCGTATGGCGTCCGGTCACCCTTGGGACGGTTGTCTTCGGGCATGACGCCCGTCACCAGATAGATCACCTGTTCCGCGATGGAGGTGACATGGTCGCCCATGCGTTCGATGTTCTTGGCGATGAAATGCAGATGCATGCAGGCGGTGATGTTGCGCGGATCTTCCATCATGAAGGTCAGGAATTCGCGGAACAGCGCGTTATACATCTGGTCAACATCATGGTCGCGCATCCGCACATCCTGGGCCAGTTCGGCATCCCGCTGGATATAGGCATCCAGCGCATCCTTCATCATGCCCTCGACCGCCTTGGCCATGCGCCGGATCGCGCCGGCCGAGCCTTCGATGGGCTGCATCTGAACCAGAACCGAGGTACGCTTGGCCAGATTCTTGGCATAGTCCCCCACCCGCTCCAGGTTGGCGCTGATTTTCATCACGCTCAGCACGGTGCGCAGGTCCGATGCGATGGGCTGGCGCATTGCCAACAGGCGGGCGCATTCCTCGTTCACGCGCTCTTCCAATGCGTCGATGGCCTTGTCGCCCTGGCGCACGCGTTCTGCCAGTTCTTCATCGCGCCGTTCCAGCGATGTGGCGGCATCCAGAATGGCGGCCTCGACCAGCCCGCCCATTTTCATGATAAGCGCCTGGATCGCTTCAAGATCGCGATCATAGGAAGCAACGATATGTTGGCCTTTATCCGACATTTGATACGCCTTTCTCAGCCGATCCGGCCAGTGATATAGCTTTCGGTCCGCGGGTCTTTGGGGTTGGTGAAAATCTGCCCGGTCTCGCCATATTCCACCAGATTGCCCAAGTGGAAGAACGCGGTTTTCTGGCTGACGCGCGCGGCCTGCTGCATCGAATGCGTCACGATCACCACCGAATATTGCGAGCGCAATTCGTCGATCAGTTCCTCGACCTGCGCGGTCGCGATCGGGTCCAGCGCCGAACAGGGTTCGTCCATCAGAAGAACCTCGGGTTCGGTGGCGATGGCGCGCGCGATACACAGGCGTTGCTGCTGACCGCCCGACAGGCCGGTGCCCGGGGCATCCAGCCGGTCTTTCACCTCGTTCCAGATCGCGCCGCGCCGCAGGGATTTTTCAACGATCTCATCAAGTTCGGCCTTGTTTCTGGCAAGGCCGTGAATGCGCGGTCCATAGGCGATATTGTCATAGATCGACTTGGGGAACGGGTTGGGTTTCTGGAACACCATGCCCACCTTGGCGCGCAGCCGCACCGGATCGACCTTGGAGTCATAGATATCTTCGCCGTCCAGCAGGATATCGCCCGTAACCCGGCAGACCGGAATGGTGTCGTTCATCCGGTTCAGGCAGCGCAGGAAGGTGGATTTGCCACAGCCCGACGGCCCGATGAAGGCGGTCACGGTCTTGTCCAGAATATCGACGTTAACATCCTTGATCGCGTGGTTTTCGCCGTAATAGACCTGACAGTCGCGCGCCGTGATCTTGATGTTGTTGGTGCTCACGTCTCTCTCCACAATTCGCATATCGTTCATTTTCGGCGGTCCTTACCAGCGGCGTTCGAAACGGCGGCGCAGCAGGATCGCGACGGCGTTCATGAACAAAAGGAAGATCAACAGCACGATGATCGCCCCCGAAGCCCGTTCCACAAAGGCAGGGTCGGCGCGCTGTGTAAAGTTGTAAACCTGCACCGGCAGCGCCGATGCCGGATCGAACAGCCCTTCGGGCGGCCCGGCAGGATAGTCACGCACGAAGGCCACCATGCCGATCAGCAGCAGCGGCGCGGTTTCACCCAGCGCCTGGGCCAGGCCGATGATCGTGCCGGTCAGAATGCCGGGCGCGGCCAGCGGCAGAACATGGTGGAACACAGCCTGCATTTTCGACGCCCCTACACCCAGCGCCGCGTTGCGGATGCTGGGCGGCACCGATTTCAGCGAGGCCCGGGTGGCGATGATGATCGTTGGCAGCGTCATCAGTGTCAGCACCAGCCCGCCCACAATGGGTGCCGATTGTGGCAGACCGGCAAAGTTGATGAAGATTGCAAGCCCCAGGATACCGAACACGATCGACGGCACTGCGGCCAGATTGGAGATATTCACCTCGATGATGTCGGTCCAGCGGTTCTGGGGCGCGAATTCTTCCAGATAGATGCTGGCGGCCACGCCGATGGGCAAGGCCAGAACCAGAACTACCATCATCATGTAAAGCGAGCCAAGGATTGCAACGCCAAGGCCAGCGGCCTCGGGGCGGGTTTCCGAAGCGTCGGCATTTGTCAGGAAATCCCAGTTGAAATGAGTGGTCAGCAGCCCGGCCTCTTTCAACTGGTCAGCCAATTGCAATTGCTCGGGCGAGACGTTGCTGTCGACTTGCGCGGTTTCCATCGTGACGCGCCCCTTATAATAGCCGTCGATCCGGCCATTGGCCAGAAAATCGAAGGATACCGTTTCGCCGATACGGTCGGGATTGGCGATGACGAAACGGCGCAACTGGGCCGGGGCCTCGGCTGAAATCAGCTTGGCAGCCTGTTTGACAGTGATCCCCTCAAGCCCGATTTCGGGCCGCTGAAAGGCGGTTTCGAATGATTTTTCGATCAGCGGCAGATAGCCGAAGGTGGTTGTCTTGGCGATGTCATCGGGGTTGCGCTCGCCAACCTTGTCCAGTCTGGCGGGGTCAAGATAGACCTCCATGCGGATGAAGGTCTGGTTGAAGGCCGACAGACCATTGGCCAGCACCGAGGTCAGCAGCGCGACCAGCGCCAGCACGCCGATGGCAACGGCAACGATGCCATAGATCCTGAACCGGCTTTCGGCGGCGTTGCGCTTGCGGGTCAGCGGGTCGATCGTCAGCAGCGATCCACTGTGCGGCGAGGCCCCGCCCGCAGCAGAAGAGGCGGTCAAATCGGTCATTCGTACTGCTCCCGGTATTTGCGCACGATATAAAGTGCGACCACGTTCAGCCCCAGCGTCACGACGAACAGCGACAGGCCAAGGGCAAAGGCGACAAGCGTTTCGGGCGAGGCGAACTCGGTATCGCCGGTCAGCTGGCTGACGATCTTGACGGTGATCGTCGTCATCGCCTCAAAGGGGTTCAGGCTCAGCTTGGCCGCGGCCCCTGCCCCCATGACCACGATCATGGTTTCGCCGATGGCGCGGCTGGCGGCCAGCAAGATCGCCCCCACGATGCCGGGCAAGGCGGCCGGCAGGATCACCTGCTTGACGGTTTCCGATTGGGTTGCCCCCAGCCCGTAAGACCCGTCGCGCATTGCCTGCGGCACGGCGTTGATCACGTCATCGGACAGCGACGATACGAACGGGATCAGCATCAGCCCCATCACCAGGCCCGCCGTCATCACCGAGGACGAGGATGCCCCCAAGCCCAGCGGCTGGGCGAAATAATCCCGCAGCAACGGGCCCACCGTGATCAGGGCGAACAGGCCATAGACGATGGTGGGAATGCCGGCGAGGATCTCGATGGCGGGCTTGGCCACCGAACGCACGGTCTTGGTGGCATATTCCGCCATGTAGATGGCCGCCATCAGCCCGACCGGCACCGCGAAGATCAGCGCCACGAAAGACACATACAGTGTGCCCCACAGCAGCGGGATGATCCCAAGGTCGGACCCGCCGCGAAACTGCGGGTTCCAGGTCAGGTTGAAAAAGAAATCGCTGGCCCGATACAGGCGGAAGAAATGCGCGGTCTCGAAGACCAGCGACAGAACGATGCCCACGGTCGTCAGGATCGCCACCAGTGACGACAGGATCAGCAGCGACTTGATCGACAGTTCCGACACGTTGCGGGCACGAAATTCCGGGGTGATGCGCAGATAGGCATAGATCGCCCCGCCAAGACAAAGCGCCAGAACGATCCCCGCCATGGCCAGGCGCAGCCCTGTGCTGAGCGTGCGATATTCCTTGGCCGCCAAAAATGCGGGCTGGCCGACATTCGAGCCCACGGCGATACCAACTTCTGCCAGTCTGCCGCGCACATCGGTGAAATCGGCCCGCATCCTGTCAAGATCGTCTTCGGTCGCCAGACCGGCCGCGACGGCCTTGTCCAGACCGTCTGCAATGCGCCGGACATCGGCCATGACCAGGCTGATCGAGCTGCCCTCGGCGATGTCTGCCGTGCCGATCATGCCCGACACGCGGCTTTCGATATAAATCGGTTGCGCCAACAGCCAGATCATCATCACCAGAAAGGCGGGAACGGCCGCGAACAGCGCGACAGTCTGACCGTAATATCCAGGCAGGGAATGCAATTTGCGAATATCGCCATCGACCATCTGCAGCGATCGCTGACGACCAAGAATGAAACCGATTGCCGCAATGGCAAGCACGATCAGCGAAATGAGTCCAATGCTCATGGCAGCTCCGGTGACAGGTCAGAAAAAGGGACGGATGGCGCCCGCACGGCGCCATCCGCGGATGGTGCTTACTTCAGCGGGCCCATCGGGGTGCCGGCGGCGACCATTTCCTGGGTCTTGGCCAGCTCGGGGTCGGATACCAGGCCATAGGCGGCCAGCGGGCCGTCGGGGCCTGCCATGTCATCCGACACGAAGAAGTCGACATATTCCTGCAGGCCCGGGATCACGCCCAGGTGGGCCTTCTTGATGTAGAAATACAGCGGACGCGACACCGGATATTCACCCGAAGAGATCGACTCGGTCGAAGGAACGACATCGGACATGGTGGCGACGCGCAGCTTGTCGGTGTTGTTTTCATAGAAGGACAGGCCGAACACGCCAATGGCGTTCTTGTTGGCCTCCAGGCGGGCCAGCGTTTCGGTATAGTCGCCGTCGATATCGACCGACATACCGTCCGTGCGCAGCATGGTGCAGCCCTTGTCGTCGCCAGCGGCCTTGAAGGCGGCAGCGGCGCCGGTTTCTTCACAGCCGGCCGCGATCACCTTCTCGTCGAATACTTCGCGGGTGCCGTGCTTGGTGCCCGGGATGAAGGCCAGGATCGCCTGATCGGGCAGTGCTGCGTTGACTTCGTTCCAGCTCTTGTTCGGGTTGTCGACCAGTTTGCCGTCAACCACGACCTTGGCGGCCAGTGCATTGTACCAGTCAGCCGGGGTAAAGCCGAATTCTGCGCCGTTGATATCCGAGGCAAAGACGATGCCATCATAGCCGATGCGGACCTCGATGATCTCGTTCACGCCGTTCGAGGCGCACAGGTCGATATCGGATTGCTTGATGCGCGAGGAAGAGTTGGCGATGTCGATGGTGTTCTCGCCCACGCCTTCGCACAGTTTCTTGCGGCCGGCACCCGAACCACCGCCCTCGACCACCGGGGTCGGGAAATCGAAATTCTCGCCAAAGGCTTCGGCGACAATGGTTGCATAGGGCAGAACCGTCGAGGAACCGGCGATCTGGATATTGTCACGTGCCATCGCTGCGGTTGCCGAAACGGCTGCGATTGCCATCGCAGAGGCGGTCAGTTTCACAAAGGACATATATAGCTCCTGATGTCTTGATGACGGTTCCCCGAATGGAAACCTCAGCCGCGTCGTAGTGCTGTGTGACAATGCTTTTGTGACAGATACGTAACAGTTTGATGACAACCGGAGGGCCGGCGAAAATCTAGACAACTGGAAAGAGTTGTCGACGAAATCCGGGCCTCGTTAACTGGTTGGCAACATGATGGAAAAGCGGCTGCCCTGCCCCGGCGTGCTTTCAATGCGAAAACGGCCGCGATGACGGTTCACGATATGCTTGACGATGGCCAGCCCCAGCCCGGTGCCGCCCTTTTCGCGCGATCTGTGGCTGTCGACGCGGTAAAATCGTTCGGTGAGTCGCGGAATATGCACCGGGTCGAATCCTTCGCCCTGGTCGATCACGTCGATCCGGATACCCGGCCCGCGAAAGGCCAGTTCACGTTCGAGAACGCTGATTTCCACCGTCACCCTGCCCCCGGCCCCGCCATATTTGATCGCGTTCTCGATCAGGTTGGTAAAGACCTGCACCAGTTGATCGGAATCGCCCGGCACCATCACCGGATCCTCGTGACCGGTTACAATCAACCGCACACCGGCGTCATTGGCCATCGGGCGCAGCGTCAGCACCGACGAGCGCACCAGTGCGACCACATCCACACGGGTCGACGGACGCACCCGTTCTTCGGCCTCGACCCGGCTGAGTGACAGAAGATCGCGCACAAGGCGGTTCATCCGCTCTGCCTCGCGCTCCATGATGTCCAGGAAACGGTCCCGCGCCTTGGGATCGTTGCGTGCGGGTCCTTTCAGCGTTTCGATGAATCCCAGCAGCGCCGTCAGCGGGGTTTTCAGTTCATGGCTTACATTGGCTACGAAATCGCGGCGGATCTCGCCGGCCTGTTCGCGTTCTGTCACATCCTCGAAACACAACAGCGCACCCTGTCGGCCCCTGTCCTCTATGGGGCTGGATGTCACCTCGAACGTGGCTTCGCGGGTCAGATCAGTGGTCAGATAGCGAATGCTGCGCGTCTGACCCAGGCGCAGGGTCATCTCGACGCTGTCCAGCAATGCGGGCTGGCGCAGCACCGTGATGTAATGCCGCCCGATTCCGGCCGACCCGAACATCTGGCGCGCACGATCATTCATCGCCGCGACCCGTTCATCGGCCGAGATCAGCACGATGGGCCGTGGAATCCCAGCAAGGATGGTTCGGACAAGTTCGGATTCCATTCGCTGCATGACCTGTATGACTGTTCGCCGCCATGATCACTATCACGTGAAAAATCCAAATCACGAGACATTTGACTAAACATCGGTTCAACTGATGACATTTTTCTACGGAATTCGGCCTTCGATCTGAAAACACTGGTATTTCGATCTGAAGCGCAGCAATCTGTCGCAGCACAGGCTAGGCCAATTGGTATGGGTTAATTCAAGGCTGCGGTAAATTGGCGTTCAAACATCTTAACCTGCGTCCCGGCACCAGTAATGAAGCCGCGTCAGGGCCGGTTGCGCTGGTCTTCGGGCTGAGCGAGGACCAGTTGCCTGATATCCCCGAGCGGGCCGAAATATGCCGCATCGAACGGTTGCCCTTTGCGTTCCTGCATGCCGCATTGGCCAGTGTCCCCTTTGCCGAATGCGTGGTGACGCCGCTGATGTCGGACCAGTTTGATGCCAGCGATATGGCGCGCGAATTGGGGCTGTCGGGTTGGCGGGGCAGTTATGTCGTGGTCACCCCGCCACTGCCCCGCCCCGAGGTCGTCCGCAATGAATTGCGCGCGCTATGCCCGCGCGTTCAGGTCACGCTGGTATGCCTTGCCCGGCATTAACCGATCACGCTCAGCCCCGCGCGAAACGCGCGCATCTTTTTCTGATAGGTCTCGGCCGAGCGTTTGAGCCGCTGCAAGAATGCCTCGTCCAGCTGGCGCACGACCTTGCCTGGCGCACCCAGCACCATCGACCCGTCCGGAATTTCCTTGCCCTCGGTCACGATCGCCCCCGCCCCGATCAGGCAGTTATTCCCCACCTTGGCCCCGTTCATGACCATCGCACCCATCCCGATCAGCGTCTGATCGCCAATGGTGCAGCCATGCAAAAGCGCCTTGTGCCCAATGGTGCAATCGCGCCCGATGGTCAGCGGAAAGCCATAATCGGTGTGGCAAACCACGTTTTCCTGAACATTGCTGCCCCTGCCCACGGTGATGAATTCGTTATCCCCGCGCAGCGTGCAGCCGAACCAGACCGATGCCCCGCTTTCGATCACGACCCGCCCGATCAGATTGGCATCGGGCGCGATCCAGTAATCGCCGTCATCGGGAAATGTCGGGGCGATGCCGTCGAATGCGTAAATTGTCATGATCTCTCCTCGAACTCGCTGTTCAGCCTGCGGACGATCTCTACCAGATCGGGCTGCTGCGACCGGCGCAGACGTTCGGCGCTGACGATGGTTTGCAGCCTGGCAAAGGTAGCATCCAGATCGTCATTCACCAGCACATAATCATATTCGGCCCAATGGCTGATCTCGTCACGGCTTTTGCGCATGCGTGTGGCAATCACTGCGTCGTCATCCTGGCCCCGGCTGCGCAACCGCTGTTCAAGTTCAGCGATCGAGGGCGGCAGGATAAAGATCGACAGCGCGTGCAAATTGCCCAGGCTGGTTTCGCGCACCTGTTGGCCGCCCTGCCAGTCGATATCGAACAACACATCCTGTCCGGCGCTGATCGCGGCCTGCACGGGGGCAGCGGGTGATCCGTAAAGGTTTCCGAACACCTCGGCATGTTCCAGCATCGCGCCGGCCTTGACCATGGCATTGAATTCCTCAGGCGTGCGAAAGAAATATTCCCGCCCGTCCTGTTCGCCGGGGCGCGGGGGGCGGGTCGTGGCGGATACCGAAAACCGGATATCGGGGTCCCAATCACGCAGGCGGCGCGCCAGTGTCGATTTGCCCGCGCCCGATGGCGAAGACAGGATAATCAGCAATCCGTGCCGGCTGGCCATGTCTTACTCCACGTTCTGAACCTGTTCGCGCATCTGGTCTATCACGGCCTTCAGGTCAAGTCCGATCCGGGTCAGCGCCACCGACTGCGCCTTGGAACACAGGGTGTTGGCTTCGCGGTTGAATTCCTGCATCAGGAAATCCAGCCGCCGCCCCACGGGGTCATCGCTTGTCAACAAGCCGCGCGCGGCCAGCACATGCGCCTCCAGCCGGTCCAGTTCCTCGCGAATATCGGCCTTGACGGCGATCAGCGCCAGTTCCTGCGCCACGCGATTGGCATCGGCCGCGTCGGCACCGGCCAGCACCCGCGCCAGATTGGCGTTCAGGGTCTCGGCCATCTGATCCTTGCGTTGCTCGGCCTCTTGCAATGCCGCCCGCACCAGGGTCTCGATCTGGTCCAGATGCCCGTGCAAGACCCCAAGCAAGGCCCGCCCTTCTTCGGCCCGCATCGCACATAGCGCCGCGACCGGCCCGGCCAGATCTTCCATCAGCGCCGCCAGAAGTGGCCCGGTTTCCTCGTCCTCCTCGGCGGGCGTTCCCAGAACCCCGCGCATATTCACCACATCGGCGGCACTGGCCGGGCGCAATGCCAGCCCCTGCTGCTGCGCGGCCGCCTCTATCTGCCCGATGGCGGCCAGCGCACCGGCCAGCGCCTGACTGTCGATCACCAGCCCGCCCGCCGCCGCATCGCGCGTCAGCCGCAATGTCAGGCTGACATTGCCACGCCCCAGCCGGCGCGTCAGCTCTGCGCGGATCGCCTGTTCCAGCCCGCCAATCCAGTCGGGCACCCGCAGGCGCAGATCCAGACCCTTGGCATTGACGCTGCGAATATCCCAGGACCAGCGCAGCCCGTCCATCTGGCCCGCGCCACTGGCAAAACCTGTCATCGAGTTAACCATATGCCGAAAATTTTCCCTAAATTGGTGGCGGATCATGCCATGTTAACACTTGGGTAACCGTTGCGGGCCAGCGTTAGCACAGACCGTCCCGCAACGACAACGGCACCCCGGGGTGCAGCGTCAAGGTGCGGCATGGAACGGATTTTTTACAGCGGGGACAAGATCATTCCCCTCAACGGGTTTCGCCGGAATATGCGTTTTCCCCTGATTGATCAGGTCGAATCCTACTGGGACGCGCTGCGTGACGGGCGCGCGCTGCCCGATCGCGCCGATCTGGATCCGCGCGGGCTGGACCAGGCGCTGCCGCATATCCTGATGCTTGAACGTATCGCCGCAGGGCAGATGCGCATCCGGCTGTCGGGCCAGTCCGTGAATGCGCTGATGGGCATGGATCTGCGCGGCCTGCCCTTGGGCACCCTGTTCGTGCCAAAGGCGCGCGACATCCTGGCTGATATCGCCGGCGATCTGTTCGACCGGCCACAATCCCTGCGGCTCAGCCTGACCGGTGAAAACGGCACTCTGGAAGGTCTGATGCTGATTCTGCCCCTGCGCGACGATCAGGGCGGGGTCAGCCGCGCGCTGGCCTGTCTGGCGACCGACGGGCAAGGCAGGCGCGTCCCTTGCCGCTTGCGGATCACATCGACCCAGATCCGGCGACTGGCGCCCCCACCGATCGGGCACGGCAGCCCGGTCTCCGGTTTCGCCGAAACCCACACCGCTTTCGAACAACCGGCCCGCCCGCATCTGCGCCTGGTGAAAAGCGACAGCGCCGATACTTTACCCTAGCTCCATCACCTTGGTGAAAATACTCACGGCGCAACTGATCCGCCAGACGGCCGCTCAACGCCTGCCCCAAACGGTTGCGCCCCGACCATCGGTTCGGGGCGCAAATCAGAACGACGATCCACAGGCATCACTGCCGGAACCACGGATTACAGGATCGCGCGCCGGGCCTCTTCGCGTCGGCCTGACAGTTCTTCGGCAACCAGAAACGCCAGTTCCAGCGCCTGGCTGGCATTCAGCCGCGGATCGCAGGCCGTATGATACCGATCTGACAGATCTTCATCACTGACGGCACGCACGCCGCCGGTGCATTCGGTCACATCCTTGCCGGTCATCTCGAAATGCACGCCGCCGGGAATGGTGCCTTCGGCCTTGTGGATCGCGAAAAACTCCTGCACCTCGTGCAGCACGTTTTCGAACGGGCGTGTCTTGTAACCGCTGGCCGATTTGATCGTGTTGCCGTGCATGGGGTCGCAGGTCCACAGCACATTCGCGCCCTCTTCGCGCACCGCCCTGATCAGGCGCGGCAGGTGATCGCCGACCTTGCCCGCCCCGAACCGCGCGATCAGGGTGATGCGCCCGGCCTCGTTCTTGGGGTTCAACAGCTCCAGCAGCCGCTTCAGATCGTCACTGCTCAGCGAGGGCCCGCATTTCAGCCCGATCGGGTTCTGCACACCGCGCGCAAAGGCGACATGCGCCCCGTCCGGCTGGCGCGTGCGATCCCCGATCCAGATCATATGGCCCGATCCGGCAATGGTCTGGCCGGTGGTCGAATCCACCCGTGTCAAGGCCTCTTCATATTCCAGCAGCAGCGCCTCGTGCGAGGTATAGAAATCCACCGTCGACATCGCGTTCGACGTTTCCGACGTGATCCCGGCGGCAGACATGAAATCCAGCGTGTCCGATATGCGGCTGGCCATTTCGCGGTATTTCTCGGCTTCTTCACGATCGGTGAAGCCCAGAGTCCAACTGTGAACCCGGTGAATATCGGCATAGCCGCCCTTGGAAAACGCGCGCAACAGGTTCAGCGACGCCGCCGCCTGGGTATAGGCCTGCAACATCCGGCTAGGATCGGGCACGCGGGCCTCGGGGGTGAAATCAAAGCCGTTGATTATATCGCCGCGATAGGATGGCAGTTCCACCCCGCCGATGGTTTCGGTCGGGGCCGAACGCGGCTTGGCGAACTGGCCAGCCATGCGGCCCACCTTGACCACAGGCACCTTGGCGGCAAAGGTCAGCACCACAGCCATCTGCAACAGCACCTTGAACGTGTCGCGGATATTGTCGGCGGAAAATTCCGCAAAGCTTTCGGCGCAGTCGCCGCCCTGCAACAGGAAGGCCTCGCCGCGCGATGCGGCGGCCAGCTTGGCGCGCAGGCTGCGCACCTCGCCGGCAAAGACCAGCGGCGGAAATTTCGACAGCTGCGCTTCGACCGCGGTCAGCGCGGCCGGATCGGTATAGTCGGGCATCTGAACCCGGGGCCTGGTCCGCCAGTCGGTTTTCTGCCACGTCGTCATTATCTTTGCTCCGCAAGTCTGGTTTCGCGCCCGCACATATAGGCTCTGCCGCTGGCCCGCGCCACCCAAAAACGGGCCGGGCCTTGATTGCGCGCGGCAAACCTGCTTTCGCTTGTGCCATGGCGCAAGGCAAAACATCCCGCAACACCCCCGCCCCCCGCATCGCCGTGCTTGTGCTGGCGGCTGGTGCATCACGACGCATGAACGGGCCGGACAAGCTGCTTCAGCCGGTGGGCGGCGTGCCGTTGTTGCGGCGTCAGGCCAGCGCGGCGTTGGCCACGGGCGCGCAGGTTGTGGTGACATTGCCACCCGGCAATCCCGCGCGGCGCGCGGCGCTGGACGGGCTGGCGGTGCAGATGGTCATGGTGGACGACGCCACAGAAGGCATGGCGGCCTCGATCCGGGCCGGGGTCCGCGCCCTGCCCGCCGATATCGCGGCGGTGATCATACTGCCCGCCGATATGCCCGATCTGGGGACGGAAGACCTGATCCGGTTCATCGACGGGTTCAGCGCCGATCCCACCGCCCTGATCCTGCGCGCCGTTACACCCGAAGGCCGGCCGGGGCATCCCGTGCTGTTCGCGCGGCCGCTGTTTGGGGCGTTGACGGACCTGACCGGTGATACCGGCGCGCGACCGGTTCTGGCCGCCCATGCCGAGAGCATACGCACCATCCCCCTGCCCGGTCTGCGGGCCGTGACCGATCTGGACACGCCGCAGGACTGGGCCGAATGGCGGCGGCGAAGCGGGCAGACGGGCTAGGCCATTACGCCAGCAGCCGCGCCTCGTGCCGTTTCAGGGTCTTGCGCGCGGCGGTATAGGCCGCCAGCCCCGGTGCGGTCGCAAGATCGGGGAACAGTTCAAAAATCTCGGCCCGCTGCGCGTGGTCCATGCCGCCCAGCGAATGATCGCCCGGCTGGAAGCTTTCGGTCCAGGTGCCATCGGACAGAACGACCTCGTGGCGGTCGCACAGGAAATGCAGATAGGCGGTGTCCTGCACCGGCGCGCGTTCGATCCCGGGCATATGCAGCAGATGTTTTGCCGCCACCAGAACTTCGTGTTCATTGAAATACAGCGCCGAGCGATCCGAGGCCACCAGCATCCGGTGGCTGGGGCTGACCATCATGTCGCGGTCCGGCATGCCATTGCCCAAGGCCCCGGCGCGCACCAGGATCGGGCGCAGATGCGGCGCGGCGGCCATGGCGGCGGCCCCCACATCGCTGCGGCCGGTCCAGCGCACTTCCTGAATGCCGTTATCGCGGGTGATGATCCGGTCGCCTGTGCGCAGATCCTGCACCGGGCGCAGGCCCTTGGGGGTGGCGATCATGGTGCCTGGCGTGAAACAGACGATGACCTTTTCAATTTCCTTGAAGGTCAGCGTGCCGGTCACCGTGCCCTGGTCATCCAGAAACTGAACGGTCCCGGCTTCGGGGTCATTGGGATCATAAAGAACGTTCACATCGGCATAGGCCGTGCCCAACCCCGCCGACAGGTCCAGAACGTCGATATCTTTGCCGTCGCAATCCTCGCCGCCGAATACCCTGTCATTGCCGGCCTCGGTGATGATAAAGCGGTCGCTGCCCTGATCGCCATTCATGCGATCATCGCCGGGGCCGCCATAGATCACGTCGTCGCCGGTGCCGCCTTCCAGGATATCGTTGCCCTCTTCGCCATAGATGATGTCATCGCCGGGGCTGCTTTCAACAACGTCATCACCGTCACCAGCATAGATGATGTCATCGCCGCCGCGGCCATTGATGACGTCATCGCCATCCTTGCCATAAATCGTGTCGGCCTTGTTCGTGCCACGCAGCACGTTGTCTTCGTCATTTCCGGTAATCACGGCCATGGCAGCACCTTTTCAACTCATCTACACCCGCTTGGCGATGGAACAGCCGTGTTCATCCCGCTGTTCACCGCTCCGGCCGGGCCCCCACCCGACCGTCACATTCAAATTTTACTGTCCGGACCACATCCACAGAACGCGGTCCGGACAGGGGACATGCGCAACACGCGCCTGCCCGGCTGCATATTCCGCGTCAGTGGATCCGGATGACCGGATCGGTTGTGGTCGGGCGCGCGGCGGTAAAGCCGGCGACGCCTTCCTTTGTCTTCAGGCTTGGGAACAGCTCCAGCAGCTCTGTGCGCTGTGCATTTCCCATTCCGTCGATCGTGCGCTGGGTCGGCTGATAGCTTTCGGTCCAGCAGCCATGCGCCAGCACGATTTCGTGTCGGTCACACATGAAGTGAATATAGGTGGTGGACAGCGTGTCCAGCACATGAATGCCCCGGTTGTTGACCAGATGCTTGGCCGCCACCAGCGCCTCGGGGTCGCTGTATTCGACGAGGCTGCGATCGGTATTGGTCAGAAAGCGGTGGTTCGGGCTGACGACGATATCGTTCTCGGGCAAGCCACCCCCCAAGGCACCGGCCCGGATCAGAACAGGCTTCAGATGCCGCGCGATGGTCATGTCGCGCCCGTTCAGAACACGCTTGCCGATCCAGCGGATTTCCTGAATGCCATTGTCGCGTGTGATGACCTTGTCGCCGGGCTTCAGGAAATCGACCATGCGTTCGCCCTTGGGCGTGGCGATGCTGGTGCCAGGCGTGAAACACGGCACGACGATGCCAGCCGCGCCGGGCCGGGCTGTCGCGATGTTTCCTTCAGGTCGGGTCATCCCGTCTTCCTTTCGTGTCGCGCCGTTTCCGGCACGGTCTGTTTTCGTCGGCAGGTGCCGCTTCCGGTGCCCCCACCCAGACGCCTTCTGTTTACGCCAGCATGCCACGCCGTGAAGCGAAAAGTGGCATCGAGATGGCGAAAAGCAGGGCGTCAATGCGGCGAAAGCGGTCAAGTCATGACACATTTATGCCTTCATGATGCTGGATCAGCCTGAAATTCGGAAATGAAAAGCAGCAATATTCGCCTGTTTTCCAAGAGATATGGCGCAAGTCACCCTGATTTTCAGGAAATCGCCTGTTTTTTGGGGCCTTGCCAGAAACCCGGGCATCGCTGCGCAATTGTGGCAGGAATATGGCGGCGCGATCGTTCGGGAAACATGCACAATCGGGGTCGCCACGCCGGATTGATCGTCCGACCTGCCGCAGATCGGCAGAACCCCGCCGAATCGGGATGCTGTCGCGATGGAAAGAAAGCCCTGGTACCCGAGGTCGGACTCGAACCGACAAGCCTTGCGGCGGGGGATTTTGAATCCCCTGCGTCTACCATTCCGCCACTCGGGCCCTGTGCCGGGTCGTTTAGCGCGCCCCCGCGCGGCGGTCAACGGGCAGAAATGCGTTACAGGTTGCGCGCCTCGAAGGTGTTGCAGGTATTCATGTCACCGCTGTTGTATCCGGTCGCAAACCAGCGCTGGCGCTGTTCCGATGTGCCATGGGTAAAGGTATGGGGCATCGGGCGCTGGCCGGCATTGCGCTGTAACGTATCATCGCCGATCTGCCTGGCGGCATTCATTGCCTCGGCCACATCGCCGGGTTCCAGGGTGGCGAACCGGTTCTGGGCATGAGCGGCCCAGACGCCGGAAAAACAATCGGCCTGCAATTCGATGCGCACCGACAGCGCGTTGGACTGTTCAGCCGATGCACGCTGGCGCAGCTGATTGACCTGCCCCAGGATACCAAGCTGGTCCTGCACCGAATGGGCCACCTCATGCGCGATGACATAGGCGGCGGCGAAATCGCCCCCTGCCCCCAGGCGCTGCGACAGGGTGGTGAAGAAATCGGTGTCCAGATAAACCTTCTGATTGGACGGGCAGTAAAACGGGCCCGTTGCCCCGTTTGCCCCGCCACAAGCCGATTGCGTGGCCGATTTGAACAGCACCAGAACCGGGGGCTGATAGGGGCGATCGACCTGCTGGTCGAAGATGCCGGCCCATATTTCTTCGGTATCGGCCAGGGTGACGGATACGAATTCACCGGCGCGCCTGTCCGCCTCGGTCAGTTCGACCGTTGCCCCAGGCTGGGGCGCTGCGACATCCTGCAACAGCGGGGTCACGTCGATACCCAGAAAGTAACCGATGACCAGCACCGCCAGAACGCCAAGCCCGCCGATGCCGCCGACGGCGGCCCCGCCCCGGCGCGTGCGCCGGTCCTCGATATTGCCGCTGCCGCGCCGACCTTGCCATTTCATGTGACACCCCTGACCCGATACACCAGACAACTTCTAATCGGCATGTTCGTTCGGCGCAAAGCTTTCCGCATCTTGACCTTCCGCCGCCCCCATGATGCAACTGCGGCGACCGATGCAAGGGACGGGCCGCGATGATCCGCAAGCTGTATGACTGGACAATTTCGCTGGCCGACAGCCGATACGCCCTTTGGGCGCTGGCCTTGGTCGCCTTTATCGAAAGCTCGGTCTTTCCGATTCCGCCCGATGTGCTGATGATCCCGATGATCCTGGCGCGACCAAGACGCGCCTGGCTGATCGCGCTGATCGCGCTGGTGGCATCGGTTCTGGGCGGATTGCTGGGCTATTTCATCGGGGCTGTGCTGTTTGACAGCATCGGCCAGCACATCCTTGAATTCTATGGCAAGACCGACGCCGCCACCGCCTTTGCTGAACGCTTCAACCATTATGGTGCCTGGGCGGTTCTGGTGGCCGGTGTGACGCCGTTCCCGTTCAAGGTGATCACCATCGTATCGGGCTGGACGCATCTGTCATTGCCGGTGTTCATTGTCGCCGCCATCATCGCGCGCGGCTTGCGGTTTTTCGTGGTCGCGGCCCTGTTGTGGAAATTCGGCACACCCATTCGTGATTTCATCGAACGCCGGCTGGGGTTGATGTTTACCCTGTTCATGGTGTTGCTGGTGGGCGGGTTCTTTCTGGTGAAATACCTGTGACACGCAATGGTTTGATATTGCTGGCGGCGGGTGGCTCGGCGGCGTTGCTGCTGGGGGCGCTTGGATTCCAGTATATTGGCGGCTATCCGCCTTGCGAACTGTGCATCTGGCAGCGCTGGCCGCATCTGGCGGCGGTCGTTATCGGCCTGCTGGCGCTGATGTGGCGGGGGGCGGCCCTGCCCGCGCTCGGGGCGCTGGCCGCGCTGGCGACCAGCGGCATCGGCCTGTATCACAGTGGTGTGGAGCGGCATTGGTGGCAGGGGCCAACATCCTGCACCGGCGGCGGCAATGCCCTGTCGGGCCTGTCCGGCAAGGATCTGTTAAGCGTGACCGAAGCGCCGCGCGTGATTATGTGCGATCAGGTAGCCTGGCAGATGTTCGGTCTGTCCATGGCCAACCTGAACGCGATTTTCGCGCTGATTCTGGCGCTGATCTGGCTGCGCGCCGCCCTGAAATCCTAGGCGGCGCGTTTCTTGCGACGTCTGGCGACGGTCAGGCCGATCAGCCCTGTCCCCAGCAGCAGCCCGCCGGCCGGTAACGGCACCGCGGCGATGTTCAGCACCAGGTTGTCATAGCTGCCGCCGACGCAATTGGCCTCGCAGGCATAATAATACCCCCCCGCAATCGTCGAGGTGATGAAACCGTTGAAGCCATACAGATTGCCGCCATTGGTGGCAGTGATCGTCACGCGGTCAAGCTTGGTGAAGGCCGGATCGAAGGCCAGCCCGTTTCCATCGCTGGTGATCAGTTGTTCGGCCTTGAGCACGTTGTTGCGATAGCCCTGGATCAGCAAACCGCTGAGCGGGTCTTTTTCCGCGCTGTAAGCGGTGTATTCGGCCAGAAACTCCACCGGCCATTCGCCGGGGTAATAATAGCCATGCGGATAGGAAAACTGATCGGCCAGCGGCAAGGCGTCATAAAAGGCGGTGTAATCAGCCACCGCGCGGGCATCTATGCGCTGGATCCTGGACAAGGCAAAGATATCGCCTGCCAGCAGATCGAAGACATAGCCATGATCGGTGCTCAGCATGGCGCTGTCATACAGGCCGTCATCGCCCAGAACCACCGATTGCAACGCGATGCCATACAGGCATTGGTTGGGCATGGTGCCGGTGATGGGCCCCTGAACCGCAACCCCGGCACAGATATCGGCAGGCTGCGTGTCGAAATTATAGGTCATCGTGGTGGTCGAGGCAGCGACAGGTGCAGCGGCGAAAATCAACCCGGCCAGCCCCGCCAAAGGCAAGAGTCTGTTCATTTCAAAACCCTTTCAAACATAATCGGTAAAACAAAAATACCACGGCATGAAATTTGTTCCACAACTCATCCGGGTGCAATCGTGGCGCTGGCCCGCAGGTTTGGCGGAATGCCGCTTCCCTTGCGGCAAGATCAGGCCGATCCGGGATTGGTGACATGCTAGTGCGCGCCGTGGCCGCATTATCGCCACATTTCTTTGATCGCCGCAGCCGAATTCATCCTTGTTTCCCGATTGCATGCGGGTTGGGGCCGTTTTCCTGCCCCCTGCCCATTGCGCACAAGATCGCGGTTAAGATATAGTCGGCGCAACAATATATAGCCTGACGCAGAATGGGCGGGAGCTTACGTGACCGACACGCCGGAAATCCCCGAAAACGAAGACGAAAACGCGCCGCAGCGGCCTGCCTATGGCGGCCCGTCGATCAGTATTGAGCAGGAGATGAAAACCTCCTATCTTGATTACGCGATGAGTGTGATCGTATCCCGCGCCATTCCCGACCTGCGCGACGGGTTGAAACCGGTGCACCGGCGCATCCTGTTTGCGATGCACGAAACCAACAATACCCATGACAAACCCTATCGTAAATCCGCCCGTCCCGTGGGCGATACGATGGGCAAATACCACCCGCATGGGGATTCCGCGATCTATGACGCGCTGGTGCGGATGGCACAGCCGTTTTCGATGTCTTTGCCGCTGTTGGACGGTCAGGGCAATTTCGGGTCGATGGACGGCGATAACGCCGCCGCGATGCGCTATACCGAAGTGCGGATGGACAAGCCCGCGGCATTCCTGCTGGCCGATATCGACAAGGATACCGTCGATTTTCAGGACAATTACGATGGCAAGGACCGCGAACCGACGGTCCTGCCCGCGCGCTATCCCAATATGCTGGTCAACGGTGCCGAAGGCATCGCGGTGGGCATGGCCACCCGCATCCCGCCGCATAACCTGGGCGAGGTGATCGACGCCACGCTGGCGCTGATCGAAAACCCCGACCTGAGCAGCGAAGACCTGATCACCTATATCCCTGCCCCGGATTTTCCCACGGGCGGCATCATTCTGGGCCGATCGGGGGCGCGCAAGGCCTATCTTGAAGGGCGCGGCTCGGTCATCATCCGGGCGAAAACCCGGATCGAGGAAGTCAGGAAAGATCGCTATGCCATCATTCTGGACGAGATTCCCTATCAGGTGAACAAGGCCAGCATGATCGAAAAGATCGCCGAACTTGTGCGCGACAAGAAGCTGGAAGGCATTTCCCACGTTCAGGACGAATCCGACCGGATCGGCGTGCGCGTGGTGATCGAGCTGAAACGCGATGCCACCGCCGAGGTGGTGCTGAACCAGCTGTTCCGCTTTACCCCGATGCAAACCTCGTTCGGCTGCAACATGCTGGCGCTGAACGGCGGGCGGCCGGAACAGTTGTTGCTGCGTGATTTCATCAAATATTTCATCGACTTCCGCGAAGAAGTTGTTGCCCGCCGCACCGCGTTTGAATTGCGCAAGGCACGTGAACGCAGCCATATCCTGTGCGGTCTCGCCGTGGCCGTCAGCAATGTGGACGAGGTCGTGGCGACCATCCGGTCTTCGGCCGATCCGGCCGAGGCGCGCGAAAAGCTGATGACGCGCCGCTGGCCCGCCCATGACATCGCCGAATATATTCAGCTGATCGACGATCCCAGCCACACGATGAACGATGATGGCACCTATAACCTGTCGGAAATTCAGGCCCGCGCCATTCTGGACCTGCGCCTGCAACGCCTGACTGCGATGGGCGTGAAAGAAGTCACTGACGAGTTGCAGGAACTGGCCGGCAAGATCCGCGAATATCTGGATATCCTGCGATCGCGCGACCGGATCATGGCGATCATTTCGGATGAGCTGCGCGAGGTAAAGGCCGCCTTCGCCGTGCCCCGCCGCACCGAGATCGTCGACTGGTCGGGCGACATGGAAGACGAAGACCTGATCGAACGCGAAGACATGGTCGTGACCGTCACCCAGACCGGCTATATCAAACGCACGCCGCTGGCTGAATTCCGCGCGCAGCGCCGGGGTGGCAAGGGCCTGTCGGGCATGGCCACCAAGGACGAAGACGTGGTCACCACCCTGTTCGTGGCCAATACCCATACCCAATTGCTGTTCTTCACCACCGAAGGCATGGTCTATAAACTGAAGACCTGGCGCCTGCCACAAGGCGGACGCACCGCCAAGGGCAAGGCCATCGTCAATATCCTGCCGATCCCGGTGGGCATGTCGGTGGCCGCAGTGATGCCGGTGGACCGGCCCGAAGAAGAATGGGACGATCTGCAGATCGTGTTTGCCACCTCTGATGGCGATGTGCGGCGCAACCAGTTGTCAGATTTCACCAATGTCAAATCCAACGGCAAGATCGCGATGAAGCTGCCCGATGGTGTCAGCCTGGTGAATGCCCGCATCTGCACCGAGGACGAGGACGTGATGCTGGTCACCTCGCTTGGCCGGGCGATCCGCTTCCCCACGACCGAGGTGCGCGTGTTCAAGGGCCGCGATTCCACCGGCGTGCGCGGTATCCGGCTGGCCAAAGGCGATCATGTCGTGTCGATGGCGGTGATCCGGCATTTCGAGGCGACGCCTGAAGACCGCGCCGCCTATCTGAAGATGCGCCGCGCCGTGGCCGGCTTGGCCGATGACGCCGAAAACGAAGACGAAGACACAGTAGCCGCCGGCGAGTTCAGCCAGGACCGCTATGTCGAGATGTCGGCGGCCGAGGATCTGATCCTGACCATCACCGCTGGCGGCGCGGGCAAACTGTCGTCCAGCCATGACTATCCGGTGCGCGGACGCGGCGGCCAGGGGGTTCAGGCCATGGACAAGGCCATGCGCGGCGGCAGGCTGGTCGCCAGCTTCCCGGTCGAGATCGACGATCAGATCATGCTTGTGACAAGCACGGGCCAGGCCATTCGCTGCCCGGTTCAAGATATCTCCTTCCGCTCGCGATCGGCAGGCGGAGTGCGTGTGTTCGATACCTCTAAGGGTGAAGAGGTGGTATCGGTGGCCTGGATCGCAGATCAGGGCGTCGACAACGGAACCGAATGACGCGTTGCCGCGTTAGGCAAAGCGCGGCAATACGAGAACACGATGAACAACTGGGACGACCTGCGATTCTTGCTCGCGGTACATAAAAGCGGGACGATGTCGGCTGCGGCGTCCGTGATGGGAACAAATGTTGCCACGGTTTCACGGCGCATCGAAAAACTTACCGAGCAGCTTGGCTTTCCGCCATTCCTCAAGTCGTCCTCAGGCTGGAGCGCACACCCCAAGGTGCTAAGCCTGCTGGAAATGCTTGACATGTTCGATTCCGAACTGAGCAGCGAGCTGAACAGTGTCTCGGTTCTCAGCCCAAGCGAACGCTTGCCGGTGCGTATCGGCGCGCCCCCCGTTTTATGCTCTCAGATTCTGTTCCCCTCTCTGCAAAATGCAGCGGCCATGCTGGAAAACGTGCAGCTTGAGTTTTTTGAACGCTATGGCGGCGAAGGCCTTGGGGATTACGATATTGTCATCCAGACCACCCGGCCCGAAACCGGGCGCATTGTGCATCGCCGTGTCGGCACAATGAATTTGCGCGCCTATGGCTATGCCCCTCTGACAGGCGATGATGAATGGGTCGGTATTGCGCGTGATTTCGATAATTTGCTTGGCAATCAGATGGGTCTGCGCCTGTTTGGACGCGAGCCCATCATACGGACCGCCAATTTCGATCAGGCAATTGCGGTGATCCAGGCCACAAGACTGCCGGGCATACTGCCCGCGCCACTGGCCCAATGCGATCCGATGTTGCAGCCTGTGGGCGATCCGGACCAGTCTTATGCGGTCGAATTGTGGATGCTGTATCACCAGACGCGACGCATAGACCCGATCATCAAGCTTGTCAGCGACTGGATCATCGACGCAACTCGTCAATTAAGACAAAATTAATTAAAATTATCATTTAATAACAAATGTTTGCGAATTTGCAAAAAGGCATTCGCGGCAAAGGAGATTGTCAATCTCGCTATAGTTGTAATGATAACAAAAAAACAAGACTTCGAGGCAGTATGATGCAGACACGGTTCCCATCCTTGCAGGTGCCCTTTCGACTGGGGCTGTCGTTTTTATTGATACAGCAATCCATGGATGCCTTGGTGACACCCTTGATGGAGGTCAAAGCCTCTGGCTTTGATGCCTATACGACCTTGATGAATTTCAGTGCGATCGGGGTAAACATGTTGCTATTCGTCATCGGCATCTGGCTGATGTTCGGTATCCGCACCCGCGTTGTGGCCCTTCTGGGCGGGGTTCTGTTCACGGCCTTTGCTTATGTGCAGACAGACTCGCTGTTCGTGGATATTCTGCCTTCGATCATTCTGCTGACCGTTTATGCCCTTGCGATGCCGCTGGTTCTGTTTGGCGGCGGGCGTTGGAGCATGTACCGGCACGGCTGGAAAGATATTCTGTAACTACCAAGCCCCACTCTCAGGCTTGTTCGGGGCGGTCCTTCGGGGTCGCCCCGACTTTTTTGTGTCCGGCGATAAATGACAAAAAATTCTGATATCTGCGGACACAGAATTAACACAAAGCTAACGAAAAGCGGACTTACTGCACGCCTAGGATGAGTTCACGGGACAGCATCGCAGACCGGACCAAACGTCCGATCCGACACAGCAGATGGAGGCTTAAATGACCCAGACCGATTTTGACGCCAAGCTGATCAACGAACCCTCGGGCAATGCCATCGCACTGGGCAGCCTGTTTGCCACCATGGCCGAATTCTTTGCCCCCCGCGCCAAGACCAATACAACCGCCAAGGCCGCGCAGCGCTCTAAATTCGCGCCGCATGAAAAGGCCTATCTTTGCGACATCGGGATGGCGGTCGATTATTGATCACCAGGCTGTGCACTAACGCGCAGTTGATGTGAGAGAATCCCGAATTCTCTGCGTCGTAACACAACGTTATTGAATTCCCATTGCCCGGACGGGTGCAACAGGGAATTCAATAATGACCGATCTCAAACCTTATGCCGACCTTCTGGCGCGCCTCTTGCTGGCCGCCATCTTCATTTTGTCGGGCCTTCAGAAACTGGGCAGCATCGACGGCACCATGGGCTATATGCAGGCCATGAATGTGCCCGGTATCCTGATCTGGCCGACGATCGCGGTCGAAGTTCTGGGCGGAATCGCGATTCTGGTCGGCTATCAGACCCGTATCGCCGCCTTTCTGCTGGCCGGCTTCACGCTGATCGCCGGTTTTCTGTTTCATTACGTTCCGGCGGATCAGATGCAGATGATCATGTTCATGAAAAACCTGTCCATAACCGGCGGTCTGCTGCTGTTGGTCGTTCATGGTGCCGGCGCATTGTCGGTGGAACGCTGGCTGTCGGCCAAGGCAACCGCTTGACGCTTTGGGGGTGGCCAATTGGCCGCCCCTTCCCCTTGCCCGCGATCTGACTTACATCGGCGGCATGAACAAAGCGCTCAATATCATCGGCGGCGGCATGGCCGGATCCGAAGCCGCCTGGCAGGCCGCGCAGGCCGGTATCCCCGTCATCTTGCACGAAATGCGGCCGCAGGTCGGTACCTTTGCCCATCAGACCGGCAATCTGGCCGAAATGGTCTGCTCCAATTCCTTCCGCTCGGATGACAGCGAACAGAACGCCGTCGGCCTGCTGCATTGGGAAATGCGCGCCGCAGGCGGGCTGATCATGGAAATGGCCGATGCCAATGCCCTGCCCGCCGGCGGGGCACTGGCGGTGGATCGCGATAAGTTCGCGCAATCGGTGACAGACAGGCTGCGCGCGCATCCCCTGATCACCGTTCAGCCGGGCGAAATCACCGCCCTGCCGGATAGCGGCAACTGGATCATCGCCACCGGACCGCTGACATCGGATGCGCTGGGGCGCGCGATCCAGGCCGAAACCGGGGCCGATGCGTTGGCCTTTTTCGACGCCATCGCGCCCATCGTCCATTTCGACAGCATTGATCTCAGCCAGGTCTGGTTCCAGTCGCGCTATGACAAGGGCGAGACCGAGGAACAGCGCACCGCCTATCTCAACTGCCCGATGGACCGCGCCACCTATGACGCCTTCATCGACGCGCTGCTGACCGCCGAGAAGACCGAATTTCACGAGGGCGAAACCGCGGGCTATTTCGACGGCTGCCTGCCGATCGAGGTCATGGCAGAACGTGGCCGCGAAACCCTGCGCCATGGGCCGATGAAACCGGTCGGCCTGACCAATCCGCATCAGCCCGATATCAAGGCCCATGCGGTGGTGCAGTTGCGCCGCGACAATGCACTTGGGACGCTCTATAATATCGTGGGTTTCCAGACAAAGATGAAACACGGCGCGCAAGCCGCTGTTTTTCGTATGATTCCAGGTCTGGAAAATGCCCGCTTCGCCCGGCTGGGCGGCATCCACCGCAACACGTTCCTGAACTCACCCACCTTGCTGGACAATCAGCTGCGCCTGAAATCGCGGCCCCATATCCGCTTTGCCGGGCAGATCACCGGGGTGGAAGGCTATGTCGAATCCGCCGCGATGGGTCTGCTGGCGGCCCGTCTGGCCGTAGCCGAATTGCAGGGCCGCACCCTGCCCCCGCCGCCCCCCGAAACCGCCACCGGCGCGCTGGTCACCCACATCACCGGCGGCGCCGATGCAAAAACCTTTCAGCCGATGAACGTGAATTTCGGCCTGTTTCCCCCGGTCGAGGGCCTCAAAGCCGGGCGTCGCGGCCGCAAGGACCGGTATCAGGCCTATACAGATCGCGCCAAATCCGCGTGGTCGGTCTGGCTGACGCTGTGACATACCGCACCCGGTTCGCACCCTCGCCCACCGGGCCGCTGCATCTGGGCCATGCCTATTCAGCATTGCTGGCCTTTCAACGCGCACAGGAACAGGAGGGTGCCTTTCTGCTGCGGATCGACGATATCGACGCTGACCGTTGTCACCCCCACTGGGAAACCCAGATCTATGACGATCTGAACTGGCTGGGCCTGCATTGGGAACAGCCTGTGCGCCGCCAGTCAGAGCATCTGCCCGGCTATCAGCACGCGCTCGATCGGCTGACGGATGCCGGGCTGGTCTATCCCTGCTCGTGCAGCCGGGGCGATATCCGTGCCGCCCAAACCGCCCCCCAAGAAGGCGCGCCGGCCAGCCCGGCCTATCCCGGCACCTGCCGCACGCGCGCCATGGCCAGCCGCCTGCCCGGCGATGCGCTGCGCCTGAACATGGCCCGTGCCATTGACTGCCTGGGCGATGTCAGCCGCCTGGGCTTTCATGACAGCGGCCCCGATCACGCCGGTTATCATCCGCTGAACGCCGATCACCTGACCCAGCAGATCGGCGATACGGTTCTGGCGCGCCGTGACATGGGCGCGGTCTCTTACAGTCTGGCAGTGGTCGTTGACGATGAGGCCCAGCAGATCACCGAGATCGTTCGTGGCAGTGATCTGTTTGAAATCACAGCCTTGCAGGTTCTTCTTCAGTTTTTACTGAAACTTCCGACGCCACGCTATCACCATCACCACCTGATCCGCGACGATCAGGGCAAACGGCTGGCCAAGCGCGACGATGCCCGCGCCATTGCCCGATACCGCACTGATGGCGCCAGCCCTGCCGACATTCGCCGGATGATCGGGCTATGATCCATCTTCTTGGCACAAATACTCATTCTTCCGGGCGCAGCAATTCAACCTCTTGTCCGTTACGCACTGCGGTATAAAAACAACTGCGCCGGTTGGTGTGGCAGGCCGGGCCGGTCTGATCGACGACCAGCAACAGACAGTCACGATCACAATCCACCCGGAGATCCACCAACCGTTGCACATGGCCGCTGGTTTCGCCCTTCACCCAGAACGCCTGACGCGACCGTGACCAATAGGTCACGCGCCCGGTGTCCAACGTGCGCGCCACCGCGGCGGCATTCATCCAGGCCATCATCAGCACCTCGCCGCTTTCGCTTTGGGCAATGGCGGGGATCAGGCCCTGGGTATCGTATTTCAGGCTGGCCGGGTCAAAAGCCATGGGCGCACTCCTTTGCAAAGGCCGGATGCGAGGCTATCTAGGGGAAAGACCGCGAAAGGGAAAGACATGAGCGCCGAGACCGATCTGATCAAGCTTTATTCCCAGCGTATCCTGGCCCTGGCCGCCGATATCCCGCATCTGGGACATCTGGACGCGCCCGATGGGTCTGCACGCAAGCGGGCACCTCTTTGCGGATCGACCGTCACGGTTGATCTGATCATTGCGGATGGCCGGATCAGCGATTTTGCCCAGGATGTCAAAGCCTGCGCCCTGGGTCAGGCCGCAGCCGCCGTGGTGGGCGCAAATATAATCGGCTGCACCCGCGATCAGGTGCAAACCGCGCGCGACCAGCTGGCCGCGATGTTGAAACAGGGCGGGCCTGATCCCCACGCCCCCTTTGACGGGCTTCAGGTTCTGGGCCCTGCGCGCGATTACAAGAACCGGCACGCCTCGATCCTGCTGTCGCTCGAGGCCACGCTTGACGCCTTTGACGCGGCCACCGCCACATCCGCCAGTTCAGCCTGACCCGCCACCATAAAAAAACCGCCGCACTTCGGGGACGAAGGCGGCGGCAGGGGCGTATCTGAAAACCGGGTGGGACAGGCAACCGCATCGGGGAATGCGAAACCCGGAACAGACCGCAGGCAGAAACGGGTTCAGATCAGGCCGGGCAGATGCAGGCCGACCACCAGCATGATCACCAGCGACACGGCGCCAAGGCAATCCTGCATCAATGTGGGCGCGCTGCGCTCGAACGTGGATTTCAGATCCTTCAGCATGGTTTGTATCCTTGGCAATTGATCTTGTTGCCACTTTGTTCTCATATCGCTGCCGCAAAGTAAAGAACTTTTAGTGAACATTAGCGAACAATTAAGAACATTCGGCCTAACCCACTGAAATCAAACGGATGGCCCTGTCCTGTTCCATCAGCCACAGCAACACCCGTGCCGCCTGGCCGCGCGGGGTGGTCAGTTCAGGATCGTCCAGCAGCAGCTTGCGCGCGTCGCTTTGCGCCACCGCCATCAATGCCGCCTGACGTTCCAGATCGGCGATGCGGAACCGGGGCAGGCCCGATTGGGCGGTGCCGATCACATCGCCTGCACCGCGCAGGGCCAGATCTTCCTCGGCAATGGCAAAGCCGTCTTCGGTCTGGCGCAGAACCTCCAGCCGTTTGCGGCCGCTTTCCGTCAAGGGCGGCTGATACATCAGCAAACAGGTCGAGGCCGCAGCCCCGCGCCCCACCCGACCGCGCAGCTGATGCAGTTGCGCCATGCCGAAACTTTCGGCCTGTTCAATCACCATGATGGATGCGTTGGGCACATCGACGCCCACCTCGATCACCGTGGTGGCGACCAGCACGGCCGTTTCACCCGCGTTGAAACGCGCCATCGCGGCATCCTTTTCGGCCGGGGGCATCTGGCCATGCACCAGCCCCACGCGCCCCTCGCCCAAGGCCGCGCGCAGGCGTTTGAACCGCTCTTGCGCCGCGGTCATGTCAACCAGTTCGCTCTCCTCGACCAGCGGGCACACCCAATAGGCCTGCCGCCCTTCGGCAATCGCGCCGCGCAGGTGTTCCACCACCTCATCCATGCGGGCGGTTGACACCAGCGCGGTTTTCACCGGCTGGCGACCGGGCGGTTTTTCATCCAGCACCGACACATCCATATCGCCATATTGCGCCAGCGCCAGACTGCGCGGAATTGGCGTGGCCGTCATCACCAGCACATGCGCGCCCTGCCCCTTGGCCGCCAGTTCCATCCGCTGGGCCACGCCAAAACGATGCTGTTCGTCGATAATCGCCAGCCGCAGGTCGTGAAACTCGACCCCTTTCTGGAAAACTGCATGGGTGCCGACCAGCACGTGAATATCGCCGCGCGCCAGTGCGGCCAGTTTCGCGGCCCTCTCGGCCCCCTTGTCGCGCCCGGTCAGAATTTCCAGCACCACACCGGCCTGTTCGGCCAGCGGCTGCAACCCGGCCAGATGCTGACGCGCCAGAATTTCGGTGGGGGCCATCATCACACCCTGCCCGCCGGATTCGACCGCCACCAACAGCGACATGAACGCCACCAGCGTCTTGCCGGCACCAACATCGCCCTGCAACAACCGGTTCATCCGGACGGGCTTTTCCAGGTCGGCGGCGATTTCGTCCATCGCGCGGGCTTGGGCACCCGTGGGCCGGTAAGGCAAGGCCGCCAGCACCTTGCGGCGCAGCCGCCCGTTGCCGGTGGTCGGCTTGCCCGCCCCGCGCCGCTGATCGCGCCGCGCCAGCGCCAGCGTCAACTGATGGGCGAACAGCTCATCATAGGCCAGCCTTTGGCGGGCGGGCGCGGTGGCGGCCAGATCGGCGGCGTTTTGCGGGGCATGGGCGGCGCGGATGGCGGCCCGCCAGGTGGGCCAGGTTTCACGCACCATCAGGGCCGGATCGATCCATTCGGCCAGATCCGGCGCACGGTCCAACGCCGCCTGTGCCGCCCGCGCCATCAGCTTTTGCGTCACACCCGCCGTCAGCGGATAGACCGGTTCGAACTTCGGGATCGCCTCGGCCTGATCGGGGCGCAGCATGTGGTCGGGATGCACCATCTGCGCCACCCCGTCGAACAGTTCGACCTTGCCTGACACCACGCGGCGCTGGCCAGTGGGCAGCTGTTTTTGCAGGTAATCCCCTTGGGCATGGAAAAAGACCAGCTGAAAGCTGGTGGCCGCGTCTTGTGCGTCGATCCGGTAGGGGCGGCCGCGGCTGGCGGGGGGATGGTGGCGGCCCACCTCAATTTCCACGGTGGCCACACTGCCCGGCACCACATCGCGGATCGAGGCGCGCCTTGTGCGGTCGATGCCCGAATGCGGCAGGGTAAACAGCAGATCGCGCGGCTTTTCGATGCCCATTTGCCCCAGCGTCTTGGCGGTTTTCGGGCCGACGCCGTCCAGCGCCTCAAGCCCCGCGAACAGCGGAAACAAGATATCGGGCCGCCCGGTCATCCGATCAGCGCCAGCCAGGCGTCTTCGTCGATCACCTGCACGCCCAGATCGGCGGCCTTTTTCGCCTTGCTGCCCGCCCCCGGCCCCGCCACCAACAGATCAGTTTTCGCCGAAACCGACCCGGCCACGCGGGCGCCCAGGGCCTCGGCCCGGGCCTTGGCCTCGGCGCGTGTCATCTTTTCCAGCGTGCCGGTGAAGACCACGGTCTTGCCGGCCACGGGGCTGTCGACGGCACCGCGCGCGGCCATTTCCTGCACGTCAAGATGGACCAGCAAACGGTCGATGCTGGCGCGTTCGGCGGGTTGGTGAAAGGCTGTGACCAGTGCCGTGGCCATCACATCGCCTACCCCGTCAATGCCGGTCAGTTCGTCCCATTCGGGGCCCTCATTAATGCGGGCGGTGGTCATCGCGGTCTCGAAAACCGGCCAGCTGCCATAGTGATTGGCCAGCAGGCTGGCGCCCGCCTCGCCGACGTGGCGAATGCCCAGGGCAAAGATCAGCCGGTTCAGCGGAATGGAACGGCGTTCATCAATCGCGTTGAACAGGTTTGCGGCCGATTTATCGCCCCAACCTTCGCGGTTTTTCAACTGCTGAATGCCAGCGCCAAAACGGTCGCGCAGGGTAAAGATATCGGCGGGTTCGCGGATCCAGCCATCGGCGTAAAATGCCTCGATCTGTTTCGCCCCCAAGCCTTCGATATCGAAAGCGGGGCGATTTACGAAATGCTTCAGTTTTTCAACCGCTTGCGCGGGGCAGATCACACCACCGCTGCAGCGGCGCACGGCGTCGCCCTCTTCGCGGATCGCATCGGACCCGCATTCGGGACATTTGATGGGAAATAGATATTTTTCTGTGTCTTGCGGGCGCTTGCTGATGTCAACATCGGCGATTTTCGGAATCACGTCACCGGCGCGGTACACCTGCACCCAGTCACCTTCGCGGATATCCTTGCCGTCGCGGATCGGATGGCCGCGCGCATCCTGGCCGGCGATGTAATCCTCGTTATGCAGGGTGGCATTCGACACCACAACCCCGCCCACCGTAACCGGATGCAGACGCGCCACCGGTGACAGGGCACCGGTGCGCCCGACCTGAATTTCGATCTTTTCCAGCCGTGTCCAGGCCAGTTCGGCGGGGAACTTATGCGCGATCGCCCAGCGGGGCGTGGTCGATCGGAACCCCAGCCGCGCCTGCAGCCCCAGATCGTTGACCTTGTAAACCACCCCGTCGATGTCATAGCCCAGCGTGGCGCGCTGGCTCTCGATGGCGCGATATTGCGCCAGCAGTTGATCCGGCCCGTCGCACAGTACCGTCAGCGGGTTGGTCGAAAACCCCAGTGCCGCCAACCGGTCGATGGCGCCTTTCTGGGTATCGGCAAGCGGGGCCGATAGCGCCCCCCAGGCATAGGCAAAGAATCGCAAGGGTCGGGTCCGGGTGATTTGTGCATCAAGTTGGCGCAGGGATCCTGCAGCCGCGTTACGCGGATTGGCAAAGGTCTTGGCCCCGATAGCCGCCTGGCGGGCATTGAGGGCGGTGAAATCGTGATGCGCCATATATACCTCGCCCCGCACCTCCAGCAGATCAGGCGCATCGGTCAGGTTTTGGGGAATATCGCTTATGGTTCTGGCATTTGCGGTGACATTCTCACCTGTTTCGCCATCACCACGTGTGGCCGCCTGAACCAGTTTGCCCTGTTCATAGCGCAACGACAGTGACAAACCGTCGATCTTGGGTTCGGCGGTATAGGCCAGCGGCGCATCCGTAGCCAGCCCCAGGAATTTGCGGATACGCGCGTCGAATTCGGTGATGTCATCTGCCGCGAACGCGTTTTCCAGGCTCAGCATTCGCACCGCATGGACGACCTTGCCGAAACCTTCTGCCGGGGCGATTCCCACCGATTCAGAGGGGCTGTCGGGGCGTTTGAGATCGGGAAAGCGTGCCTCGATCGCCCGATTGCGTATCTTCAACGCATCATATTCGGCGTCCGATATCTCGGGCGCATCCTGGCGGTGATAGGCAATATCGGCCGCCCCTATGGCAGCCGCCAGCCGCGCCAGTTCGGCGCGGGCCTCATCCTTGGTCAATCTGTCCACGGGTTTCAAATCCGCCATATCCGCCCCCTGCGGCCTGTCCTGCGGAATTGATAGGAGGACACCGCCCTCAGGTCCAGTCGGTTGCACATGACCAGGGACACGCGCCCCCGGCAGCAGATTGCGCAACAGGCCCGGTTCAGGCGCCGATGGCGATGCGCCCGGTTTCCATCACCGGTTCCGGATCGCGCAGTACATAACCACGGCCCCAGACGGTTTCGATATTGTTTTCGCCATCAGTGGCCTGTGCCAGTTTCTTGCGCAGCTTGCAGATGAATACGTCGATGATCTTCAGTTCGGGTTCATCCATGCCGCCGTAAAGATGGTTGAGAAACATTTCCTTGGTCAGCGTCGTCCCCTTGCGCAGGCTGAGCAGTTCCAGCATCTGATATTCCTTGCCGGTCAGATGCACCGGCTTGCCATCGGCCGAAACAGTTTTGGCATCAAGATTCACAGTGATGCGGCCGGTCTTGATCAGCGATTGCGCATGGCCTTTCGAGCGGCGGATGATCGCGTGGATGCGCGCCACAAGTTCTTCGCGGTGAAAGGGTTTGGTCAGGTAATCATCAGCGCCGAAACCGAAACCTTTCAATTTGCTGTCCGTATCATCCGCGCCAGACAGAATCAGGATCGGCGTATCGACGCGCGCCAGGCGGATGCGGCGCAGCACCTCGTGCCCGGTCATGTCGGGCAGGTGCAGGTCCAGCAGGATCAGGTCGTAATCATATAGTTTCGCCAGATCGACCCCTTCTTCGCCCATGTCGGTGGTATAGACATTCAGATTGGCGTGGGTCAGCATCATCTCGATGCTTTTGGAGGTAGTGGGATCATCTTCAATCAAAAGAACGCGCATATTAAACAAGCCCCTTTCTATGCGTATCACTCAACCAAGCATTGAATAAGAATGGTTAATTACCCGTTACCAATGAATAAATGCTAGCGATGCAATTCAGGGTTGTCTATAGCGACGTAACTTCGTGACCTTCAGCGCGCGCGGCCCGTGCTGGCACACCGCGCGGGTCCAGCCATCCAGTTCCTCATCCGACAGGGCATAGGTTTCCAGCGCCTGCGCGCGGGTGATCAACCCGCTGGCCAGTGCCCGCAACACAGCGGCCTTGCGGCTGGCAACCCAACGTTTGGTGTCGGGCGGCGGCAGGTCCGCCAATGTCATGGATGTGCCGTCAGGCAAGGTGATGGCGCGCGGCCCCGTGATCCGTTTGATATACATGGCACCCCTTTCATATCTCGCGCGGGCAGCCTGTGACCGGCGTGCTTAACGACGGATGAAACGAAGGGGTTGAGTATATGTGGCATTTTCCTATATTTCGGGGAACTTTCCCCAAAGGTGAATCTGATGTCGCTTGACGAAACCCAGCCGCCGCTGAACTCGCTCGGTTTTGCAAAACCGCCTGCGCAGACGCGCGTGGTGGTGGCGATGTCGGGCGGGGTGGACAGCTCTGTCGTGGCGGCGATGCTGGCCGATGAAGGCTATGACGTGATCGGGGTCACGCTGCAACTGTATGATCACGGTGCGGCGTTGGCCAAAAAGGGGGCTTGTTGTGCGGGGCTGGACATTCACGATGCACGCCGTGTGGCCGAAACCATGGGCTTTCCGCATTATGTTCTGGATTACGAAAATATCTTTCGCGATTCCGTGATCAATGAATTCGCCGAAAGCTATCTGGCCGGGGCCACGCCGGTGCCCTGTATTCGTTGTAACGAGCGGGTAAAATTCAAGGATCTGCTGGCCACCGCCCGCGATCTGGACGCCGATTGCATGGCCACTGGCCATTACATCCAACGCAAGGGCGGTCTGACGGGGGCCCGTCTGCATGTGGCTGCGGACCCCGCGCGCGATCAGTCCTATTTCCTGTTCTCGACCACGGCCGAACAACTGGACTTTCTGCGTTTTCCGCTGGGTCATCTGGTCAGCAAGGCCGAGACCCGGGCGCTGGCGGCGCGATATGGCCTGCCGGTGGCCGACAAGCCCGACAGCCAGGATATCTGCTTTGTGCCCGATGGCAATTACGCCGCCGTTATTGAAAAACTGCGCCCGGGCGCCGCCCAACCGGGCGAGATCGTCGATACACGGGGCACCGTTCTGGGCCAGCATGACGGCGTGATCCATTACACAATCGGGCAACGGCGCGGGTTGGGAATCGGCGGGCTGACGGACCCGCTTTATGTGGTGCGGCTGGATGTCGATGCACGGCGCGTCATCGTCGGCCCCAAGGAAATGCTGACCACCCGCATCGTTCCGATCCGCGAGATCAACTGGCTGGGCGATAAGGCAATCACCGATCGCGACTGTTGGGAAATTTCGGTCAAGGTTCGATCGACCCGCCCGCCGCGCGAGGCGATCCTGCGCCCGCTGTCACCTACCACCGCCGAGGTCGAGTTGTTGACACCCGAGGAAGGCGTCAGCCCCGGCCAGGCCTGCGTGTTTTATGAAACCGGTGGCAGCCGGGTGCTGGGTGGTGGCTGGATCTGGCGCGGCGCCTGAGGGGACCAAAAATTTTTCCGGAAAAATTTTGCGCCTCCGGCGGGAGTATTTTCGCCAAGAAGATCAGGGGGAAAGCCCATCCAGCACGGCACGGGCCGCTCGCAGGCCGGGTGGTTCCGCCCCCTGCCCCAGTCGCTCCATTGTCAGGTGCGCCGCTGCGATCTGGGCGGCGCGGGCCTTCGAATCGGTCAGCAGTTCGGACAGGGCCCGGCCGATTTGGCCGGGCTGGCAGTCCGGCCCAAGGAATTCGGGCACCACACGGGTGTCGGTGACGATATTCACCAGCGTGACGGTGTCGATCAGCGCCATCGACCGGATGATGCGAAAACTGATCGGGTTCATGCGATAGGCGATCACCATCGGTGTCGCGCTGGCGGCCAGTTCCAGCGATACCGTGCCTGAAGCCGCCAGCGCGACATCAGCCGCCGCGAAGGCTGCGCGTTTCTCGGCCTGGGCGACTGCGGCCGGTAGGCCCTGCGGGTTCAGGATGATCGGTTTGTGGGGCCAATTGGCGGTCAGATCGGTTACCAGAGCGGCCACCGCCCCGGCGGCGGGCAGCACGATCTGCAAATCGGGGTGCTGGCCGCGGGCCACGCCCAGGGCATCGCCGAAGATCGGCGTCAGGCGGGCAACCTCGCCCTGGCGCGATCCGGGCAGGGCAAGGGCCAGCGGCGTGTGCGCGCCGATACCATGGCGTTTGCGAAACGCCGCGGCCTCATCGCGGCTGGCGCGCGGGGCGGTCACGACCGGATGGCCGACGAAATCGCAGCGCAGCCCGTGGCGTTGCAGATAGGGTGGCTCGAACGGGAACAATGCCAGCACCTGATCGATGACTCCCACCAGCTTTTCCGCACGTTTCGGCCGCCAGGCCCAGACCGTGGGGGCGACGTAATGCACGGTGTGGATATCCGAGGCCGCCTTGACCCGGCGCGCGACCCGCAGGCTGAAATCGGGGCTGTCGATGGTGATCAGCGCATCGGGTTTTTCGCGCAGCACGGTTTCGGCGCATTGGTTGATCCGGCGCATCAGCGCGCGATAGCGGGGCAGAACCTCGGCGATGCCCATCACCGACAGCTCGTCCATCGGGAAAAGGCTGACCAGCCCCTGTTCGGCCATCAGGGGGCCGCCGACGCCGGTGAACTGCACATCGGGGTGCAACTGGCGCAACCCTTCCATCAGCGCGGCCCCCAGCGCGTCGCCCGAGGGTTCGCCCGCGATCAGGAAAAACCGTTTCATCGCGCCCACAGGAACAGGCCGGCGGCATCGGCCGCGGCGATGGTGGCAGCACGGTCCAGCAGCATGACGCTGCCGGCCTGAAACGCGATGCCCGACAGGCCGGCGCGGGTGCAGGCGGCGACGGTATCGGGGCCGATCACCGGCAGATCGATCCGGCGATCCTGACCGGGTTTGGCCGCCTTGAATAACACGCCGCCCGACCCGTCGCGCCGGAATTTTCCGGCGACATCGGCCACCCAGTGCAACATCGCATCGGTGCCGGGCAGGGTTTCGACCGCCAGGCACAGCCCGCCCGCCACCACCGCCCCCTGCCCCAGATCGGCGGCGCCAAGGGTTGCCACGATATCGGCGGCGCGCGCCGCATCGGCCTGCGCGCCGGCATCGGGCTGCGCGCGGGTCAGCACGCCCGGCCCCGGCAGCAGGCCCGGCAGCAGGTCATGCGCACCCAGCACGGCAAAACCCGCCTCTTCGAACAATGCAATCACCGCGCGCAACAGCGCGTCATCCCCCTGACCGAAAGCCGGCAGCAGGCGAGGCAGCAGCCGGGCAGTGTCAGGATCAATCCGGGCCGGGTCAATGGCCGGGCGGCGCACCGCCCCGGCAAAGCTGACCCGATCGACCCCCAGCGCGCGCAGCCGGTCAAACAGATGCGCGAGCGTTTCAACCCGGAAAGTTTCGACCGGCCAGCCATCGGGATTATCGAACGGAAAATCCGCCATCTGGGCCACGACAAAGGGCGCGCCCAGTCCCGCAAGTCCCCGGCCCAGCAGCACCGGCAACGCCCCCTGCCCGGCGATGATCGCTGTCTGCCCCGCCATGACCCTAGCCCGGCGTCAGAAAGGACCGGTCGCTTTGGCCCAGGATGAAATCGGTGACTTCGCGCACATAGCTGCTGTCGGTGTCTTCGGCCAGGCGGCGGGCGCGGTCCTGAAAGGCGCCCTCGCCCTGCGCCAGCGCCTGATAGGCGGCGCGCAAGGCGGCGATGTCGGCACGCGAAACGCCGCGCCGTTTCAGCCCGACCAGGTTCAGCCCGTCCAGCCCGCCGCGCGGCCCCTGCACCAGGCCATAGGGGATCACGTCATTGGTGACCATCGTGACCGCGCCGATGATCGCGCCGCGTCCGATGCGCACGAATTGATGAATCCCCGACAGCCCGCCCACGATGACATCATCGGCCAGAATACAATGCCCGGCCAGCGCCACCTGATTGGCCAGGATCACCCGGTTGCCGACCTGCACATCATGCCCGACATGGGCGCCGGTCATGAACAGGCAATCGTCGCCCACGCGGGTGATGCCGCCACCGCCCGCCGTGCCGGTATTCATCGTCACGCCTTCGCGGATACGGTTGCGCGCGCCCACGATCAGCCGGGTCTTTTCACCGGCGAATTTCAGATCCTGGGGAATGTCGCCGATATTGGCGAAGGGAAAGATCTGGGTGTCGTCGCCTATTTCGGTATCACCCGTGACAACCACATGACTTTTGAGCAAGACCCGCGCACCCAGCCGCACCTGCGGCCCGACGATGCAAAACGGGCCGACCACCGTATCGGCGCCAAGGCTGGCACCGTCTTCGATGATCGCGCTTGCGTGTATTCGCGCGCTGGGGTGAATTGCCATCCGGCCTACTCCTGCGGCATATCCATCATGGCGGTGAACTCGGCCTCGGCGGCCATTTCATCACCAACCTTGGCCACGCCCTCGAATTTCCAGATTTTCGATCCGCCTCGCTTGGCGGTCACATGCAGTTCCAGAACATCGCCCGGCACCACCATGCGGCGGAATTTGCATTTGTCGATGGCCATGAAATAGACCAGCATGTTCTTGTCGGCCAGCCCCTTTGACACCCCGACCATGACGGCGGCGGTCTGGGCCAGGGCTTCGATGATCGTGACGCCGGGCATGATGGGGCGTTCGGGAAAATGCCCCTGAAAATGGGGTTCGTTCACCGTGACGTTCTTGATGCCGACGGCCGATGTATTGGGCACAATATCGCGCACCTTGTCGACCAGCAGGAATGGATAGCGATGCGGGATGATCCGTTTTATCAGGCTGATATCGGCCTCGGTGGGGATGTCGACGCTCATGAACGGGCCCTCTCTTGTCGTGCTGCCTTGCCGTATTTCAACCGTTCACCTATCAACAACCCCGCAATGAGACAAGGCGCGCCGGGGTTATTGCGGACCGTCCTGCCCGGGCTGGGTGTCGGGTTCCTGAAATGCCTCATCCAGCAGCGCGATGGCATCCCTGGTAATGTTGATCGTGCCTGCGGCCATGATCACCGACCGGCTGTCCAGAACCACAAGCGCCCCGCGGTCACGCACGATTTCGGTCAGAACCGGCAGGGCAGCGGTATAGAATTCCTGTTGCATCTTGTCGCGCTGCACGACCAGTTGGCGCGCCTTTTCATCCTGTTCATTGCGGATACGCACGACCTTGGCATCAAAGGCTGCCGCGCGTTCGCGAAAGGTTACGGCGTCCAGCGTGGGACGCTGATCGGTCAGGGCCTGTTCTTCGGCGACCAGTTCAGCCTCGATCCGGCGGTTTTCGGCGGCCAGCGCGCGCGATGCCTCGTCAATCTCGGCCAGCATGGACTGACCCCGCAGCGAGTCGGTGAACAGCGCTTCTTGATCCACGGTCAGAACCGGGCTGCGTGGGCGGGCCGCGTCGGCGGTTTGTGCCGCCGCCGGCTGGGCCACGCCTGCCAGCGCCAGGCCGATCGCCATAAGGCGCAGCCAGCGCATCGGATCAGAACCGCGTCGAGAAGGTCAGATCGAAGCTGCGGGTATTATCGTAGCTTTCCTTCTTGATCGCACGCGAGAAGTTGAACCGAAGCGGCCCCAGCACACTGTCCCAGAACAGCGATACACCGATGGCCGAGCGCAGCTTGAGACTGTCATCAACCGCGCCGCCATTGGTGTTGTCCAGGCTCCAGACCGATCCGACATCGGCAAAGACACCGCCGCGAATGCCGTATTCCTGCGGCAGGCCCAGCGGGAATGCCGCCTCAAGCCGGGCAACGGCAAAGGCGTTGCCGCCCAAGGCTTCGCCGCCCGGAACAGCGGGGTCGCGCGGGCCCAGGCCGTTGCCGTCAAAACCGCGGATCTTGCCGTTGCCGAAATAGCGGTTGGTCACCCGGCTGTTGCCTGACAGCATGCTGATATAGCCGCCTTCCAGTTCGGCGCGCAGTTCGACATCCTCGTTGCGCATCGTGGTCACACCAGCGATCAGTGCGGTGGTTTCGATATATTCGGAATCGCCGCCCAGCCCGGCATAATCCTGCCCGATCCGCAGCAGAACGCCTGCATTGGGATTCAGCCCGGTCTTGCGCGTGTCATAGCTGTAGGAATAGCCCAGCTTGCTGGTGGTCAGGGCGCCCTGCGCGGCCTCTGCGGTGATGATTGTGGATGTGCCGGTATACTGGAAGATATTGTCTTCGGATATGGTATAGCGGGCCTCCAGTCGTCCATTCTCGCTGACCGGGAATTCCAGGCCCACGCCCAGCCGCAGGTTGCGCGTGCGATACAGCGCATTGTTCAGCTCATCCGATTGTTCATAGGCGGCGCTGAAGCGGAACCTGACATTGCGCCCCAGAAAGGCCGGCTCGGTAAAGCTGAACGAGGATTGCGAACTGTCCAGCCCGGTATCGAAGGCCAGGTTCAGCCCCTGCCCGCGCCCCAGAAAATTGGTTTCGGCAAAGCTGATCACGCCGCCCGCGCCATTCGTGGCCGAATAGTTGACGCCGAAGGACAGCGATCCGGTGGGCTTTTCCTGCACGTTCACATCGACGATCACGCGGTCGGGCGAGGTGCCCGCCCGGGTATCGACATTGGCGGTTTCGAAAAAGCCAAGTGCCCTGATACGCCGCGCGGAATCGCGGATCTCGCGCGGGTTGAACGGGTCGCCCTCGACGGTGTTGAACTGGCGACGGATCACCTGATCCAGCGTGGTGGCATTGCCCTCGATATCAATACGCTCGACGAAGATACGCGGGCCACGGATGATGGCGAAATCGATATCCAGCGTCTGGTCACGCTCGTTTCTGGTCACGCGGGGTTCGGCGCGCACGAATGTCAGCCCCTTTTGCAGGGCCAGCCGTTCAAGCCGCTCGATCGTGCTTTCGATCAGAACCGGCGAATAGACGATGCCCGGGCGCAGCTTGATCACCGACTGGAATTCGGCGGCATCCACTTCGGGCAGGCTGGAAGAGGCGGAAATCTTGCCAAAGCGGAACTGCTGGCCTTCGCGCAGGTTGAAGGTGATCAGAAAGGCATCACGCTTGCGGGTCAACGCCGAGGTGACGGACAGAACCTGAAAGTCGATGAACCCGCGCGACATATAGAAATCGCTCAGCGCCTGGCGGTCAAAGGCGATCCGGTCGGCCACGTAAGTATCGGACCGGATCAGGTTATGCAGCAGGCCGGCCTGTTTTGTTCCCAGCGCCCGGCGCAGGCGATAATCCGAAAAGCTGCGATTGCCGACAAAGGAAATGCGCTGCACCTCGATCACGCCGCCCTCGGCGATTTCGAAGACCAGATCAACACGGTTGTCAGACCGGCGAATGATGCGCGGGGTCACGTTGGCGGCAAGCCGCCCCTGCTGGCTGTAGGCCTCGATGATGGCGGCGGCGTCGGATTCGGCCTGGCGCGGGCTGTAGACCCGGCGCGACTGCGACCGGATCAGACCGGACAGGATATCATCCTTGATCCGGCTGTTGCCTTCAAAGCTGATGACGTTGATCGTGGGATATTCGGTGACGCTGATCACCAGGGTTCCGCCCTGCGGGGTGATGGCGACTTCTTCGAACAGGCCGCTGTCGACTATTTTCTGATAGGCCTCGTTCAGTTGCGCCGCCGAAACCGCCTGGCCGGGGGCAATCCCGGCATAGCTGAGGATCGTGGCATCATCGACGCGCTGGTTTCCGCGCAGATCAAAACTGGAAAACCGGTATTCCTGCGCCAGTGCCCGATGTGGCGTGATCGCAAGGCTGATCCCCAGCACAAATATGATCGCCCAGAACAACAATCCGGGCCGCCCTGCCCGCCAAGCTGCCCGATTTACCGCCCTGTCATTATTATTGGTCATCAGCCTGCCCCGCATTGACGCCATGATTGCCCTACTGAGTAGTGCCAAAGGCGCCGATTGTCAAAAGGCAAGGGCGATCAAATTGCGCGTTTACAGACAAAACTGTGTGGTAAGTGCCCCCTGGGTGACACAAGATGCAGCTTGTTTCTATAGAATCGTGCCCAGATAGGCGCCCGCACTGAGCGCCGCGAAGATCGTGGCAAGATAGAACAGGCGATCCCAGTTGAGATTCACCAGAAGCGACAGGCCGCGATAGCCCTGTGAAAGCGTGTGCATCTATACGTCCTCCTGAAAGGTTCGACACAGGCCGGCCATTTCTGTCTAGGGGCTGACTATGTCAGCTTTGCGGCATCAAACGGGCCGCTTAGGGGCAGCGAACGTCATTGGTCAGCGCGAACAGCATCAACGCCATCAGCAGGAAAAACCCGATCCCCATCAGCACCCGCAAGGCCCGGTCTGACGGTGGACGCCCTGTCAGGGCCTCGTAGACATGGAACACCAGATGCCCGCCATCCAGAACCGGGATCGGAAACAGGTTCAGCAGGCCCACGGCCGTGGACAACACCGCGATGAACCAGATGAAGCTGATCCAGCCCTGGCTTGCGGCCGCGCCCGATGTTTCGGCAATGCCCAGCGGTCCGCGCAGGTTACAGCTGCTGATAGAGCCGGTGATCATGTGATACAGCCCCGAAATGCTGGAGCGCGCGATCATAAGCGCCTGTTCGGGACCGTAAGACAACAGCGAACCGATTCCCGGGGTCTCGGTCCGGGGTTCAAAGAACAGCCCGCCCGTCATCCCGATCAGCCAGCGGGTTTCGAACCCGCCATCGGGCAGCGGCAGATCGACCCGGCGCGGCGCCAGAGTAAAATCCACCATCTTGCCGTCGCGCCACACACCCAGTTGCAGCTCGCGCCCGTCCGATTGGGTCACGATCTGCTGCAATTGCTTGAAGGCAGGCACCGGTTCGCCGTCCAGGGTGACGATGACATCGCCAACCTTCAGCCCGGCATCCATCGCCGCAGATCCGGCCTGCAAGCCGGTCACCAGCGGCGGAAAGGGATAGGGTCCGCTGACCTGCATGTCGCGCCCGGCGCGACGGATGTCATAGGCCAGTTGCTGCGACACCGGCAGCTTTTCGATCACGTCATACAAGGCCGCATAATCGGGCGTCGCCATGCCCTCGATCGCGACGATCTGGTCGCCGGCATAAAGTTCGGCCGACGCAACCGGAACAGTCTGCAATTGCCCGATCGTGGGCGGTTCGATCGCCTTGCCCTGAAACAGCAGCACCATCGAAAAGACGATGCAGGACAGGATAAAGTTGAACACCGGTCCGGCGGCCACGGTTGCCGCCCGCGCCCAAAGCGGGGCGCCATGCATCGTATGGCGGCGTGTCTCGGCATCCATATCGGCCAAGGTGGCGCTGGCACGATCACTGGCCGCGTTGGCGTCGCCCAGGAATTTCACATATCCGCCAAAGGGAAGCGCGGCGATCTGCCATTTCGTGCCCCAATGATCTTCGCGCGAAAACAGCACCGGCCCAAAACCCAGCGAAAACACCTCGGCCCGGATACCGCACCAGCGGCCCACGATGTAATGGCCATATTCATGCACCGCGACGATGATGCTGAGCGCCAGAACAAAAGCGCCAAGGGTATACAGAAGATTTCCGAACGACGGGACAAGGCCAAGAATTTCCACAAGCGTTCCTTTAATACTGCTTCGATTTTTTTATGATCTGCGCGGCGCAGTCTCTGGCCAGTTGATCAGCTTGCATGACATTATCAAGACTGATCACGGCATTAGTGAGACTCGTTTCGTGCGAAACCCTGTCCAAAACCGCGCCGACCACTTCCGCCATCGCCAGAAATCCGATCCGTCCGTCGATGAAGGCATCCAGCGCCGCTTCCTTGGCGGCGTTGAACACCGCCCCGGCCAGCCCGCGCGTCGCCATCACCTGGCGCGCCAGAACCAACGCCGGATAGCGCGCCGGATCGGGATCACGGAAATTCAGCTGGCCGATCCTGGCGAAATCCAGCCGTTCCACCGGCAGGTTGGCCCGGTCGGGCCAGTTCAGGGCATAGCCGATGGCATGGCGCATATCGGCCGCCCCCAGATGTGCCATGATCGCGCCGTCGCGAAAGCCCACCATGGCATGGACCAGCGATTCCGGATGGACCAGAACCTGAATCTGGGTCGGATCGACGCCGAAATATTCCTGCACCTCGATCACTTCCAGCGCCTTGTTGAACATGGACGCACTGTCGATGGTGATGCGCTGGCCCATATCCCAATTGGGATGGGTCGCGGCCTGTGCGGGCGTTGCCGTCGCCAGACGGTCCAGCGGCCAGTCGCGAAAAGCCCCGCCTGATGCGGTGATGATGATCCGTTCAACCGCGGCGGGGTCTTCGCCGACCAGCGTCTGGAAAATCGCCGAATGTTCGCTGTCCACCGGCAGAATGCGCGCGCCGTGATCGCGCGCGGTCTGCATCAGCAAGGGTCCGGCGGTGACAAGGCTTTCCTTGTTGGCCAGCGCCAGGGTGCCGCCATGGCGCAACGCGCGCAGCCCCGGCACCAGCCCGGCCGCGCCCACGATGGCCGACATCGTCCAGTCGGCGGGACGGTCGGCGGCCTCGGCCACGGCATCGGGCCCGGCGGCGGCGGCGATCCCGCTGCCGGCCAGCGCCTCTTTCAGTGCCGTGTAACACTCTGGGAAACAGGTCACCGCCATATCGGCGCGCAGATCGCGCGCCTGCTGCGCCAGCCGCGCCACGTTGCGCCCGCCGGTCAGGGCGACCACGTCATAGGCGTCAGACCCGCCCTGCCGGGTGATCAGATCAACCGTATTTACCCCGATCGAGCCGGTGGCGCCAAAGATGGAAATCCGCCGCATTGTCTAGAATGTAACCTCTGGCACATAGACGAACTGTGCAACCAACAACATGAAAAGTGAGGCGCCCAGCAGCCCGTCGAACCGGTCGAACAAGCCGCCATGGCCGGGCAACAGGTTCGAGCTGTCCTTGACACCGGCATGGCGCTTGATCGCGCTTTCGGCAATATCACCCAACTGGCTGGCAAAGGACAGGGCAACGGAAATCCACGGCAGATCGACGCCCGCATTGGTGAACTGCCGGAAGATGACCCCGATCAGCGCCGCCGCGATCCAGCCCGCGACAATTCCGGCCCAGGTCTTCTTCGGACTGACTCGCGGCCAGAATTTCGGCCCCCCGATCAGCCGTCCGCCGAAATAGCCGAACACATCCGTCGCGATCACCACCAGCACCAGCCAGAACAGCCAGACCATGCCGTAATTGTCGCGAAACCCCGACAGCCCGTAACCGGCCAGCAGGATACCAAGCGCGAACAGCATGAACAGCACCCGGTCGCGCCGGATGGTGGCAAAGCCGGCCAGCGCCGGCAGCGACACCACCCACAGCGCATAAAGATCCGGCGTCAGCCGCGCCAGCAGCACCACCGCCGCCCCGACAACCCCTAGACCCAGCGCGAGCATGGTCTGTGCAGGCGCCAGCATCCGCGCCAGTTCCCAGATCATGATGCCGCTGACCAGCGCGGCCAACAGCGCGAACCACGCGCCCCCCGCCCAGATCAGCACGATGCCGACCGCGGCCATTGCCGCGCCCGATCCCAGCCGCACCACCAGATCGTCCCACTGACCCGCGCGTGCCATCTCAGTGCCCGATCGCGCCGAAACGACGTTCGCGCTGGGAAAAACGGCCGACGATCTCGCCGAAAATCTCGGCGGTGAAATCGGGCCAAAGGACGGGCGTGAATTCATATTCGGCATAGGCCGACTGCCACAGCAGGAAATTGGAAATGCGCGCCTCGCCCGAGGTGCGAATGACCAGATCGGGATCGGGCAGCACACAGGTATCCAGAAACCGCGCCAGCGTTTCGGCATCGACATCCTCGGGGCGGATATGGCCGGCGGCGACCTCATGCGCCAGGCGTCTGGTGGCGCGGGCCACCTCGTCCCGGCCGCCGTAATTCAGCGCGATGGTCAGATGCACCCGGTCATTGCCAGCGGTCAGGGTTTCCAGCTCGTCCATCAGGCGCACCAGCTTGGCCTCCAGCCGGTCGCGGTCGCCGATGAACCGCACCCGAACGCCTTCGCGCAGCAGGGCCTGCGATTCCTTCTGGATATAGCGTCGAAACAGCATCATCAGGCCAGAAACCTCGGCCTGGGTGCGTTTCCAGTTCTCGGTCGAAAACGCAAAGATCGTCAGGTATTTTATGCCCAGATCCGGGCAGGCATTGACGATCTCGCGCACCCGGCGCGCGCCGGCCTGATGACCAAACAGCCGGGGACGATTGCGTTGCTGTGCCCACCGGCCATTCCCATCCATGATGATGGCAACGTGCTGGGGCCCGCCTTGCAATTCTTTCGTCGCGGCCAAGGAAAGCCCCTTCCCGATCATGAACAGGCCTCAGACCTGCATGATCTCCTGCTGTTTCGCCTCGAGCGCCTTGTCGACCTTTGCAATGGCCGCGTTGGTCAGCTCCTGAATCTCGTCCGACCAGATCTTCTGGTCGTCTTCGCTCATCCCGTCGGCCTTGGCCTTTTTCAGCTGGTCCATGCCGTCGCGTCGCACATTGCGGATGGCGACGCGGGCGCTTTCGGCATATTGGGCGGCGACCTTGGTCAGTTCGCGCCGGCGCTCCTCGTTCAACTCGGGGATGGGCAGCATGATGATGGTGCCGTTGGTCTGGGGATTGATGCCCAGCCCGCTTTCGCGGATCGCCTTTTCAACCTTGCCGATCAGCGCCTTGTCCCAGACGTTGATCGTGACCATGCGCGGCTCGGGCACGTTGACGGTGCCGACCTGATTGATCGGGGTCAACTGGCCATAGGCATCGACCATCACCGGCTCCAGCATCCCGGCCGAGGCGCGCCCGGTGCGCAGACTGGCAAATTCAGTGCGCAGGGCGGCATGGGCACCGTCCATGCGGCGCTGCAAATCATCCAGGTCTATCTCGATCTCGTCAGCCATGTTGTCTACTCGCTTCTTGTCGGTGTTCGCCTCTTGCCGGGCCTGCTCCTGCTATAGCGTCAACCATGCACGATTGTATAGGTGCCTTCCCCGGCCAGTATTCCCCGAAAACCGCCGGGTTCATCCAGTGAAAACACGATGATCGGCAGATCGTTGTCACGCGCCAGCGCGATGGCCGAGGCATCCATCACCTTCAGGTTCTTGATCAGCACATCGTCATAGCTGATCCGATCAAATCTTTTTGCATCGGGATTCTTCACGGGGTCGGCATCATATACGCCATCCACCTTGGTGCCCTTGAAAATCGCCTGACAGGCCATTTCGCTGGCGCGCAGTGTGGCGGCGGTATCGGTGGTGAAATAGGGGTTGCCGGTTCCGGCGGCGAAAATCACGACGCGGCCCTTTTCCAGATGGCGCACGGCGCGGCGTCGGATATAGGGTTCGCAGACCTGATCCATCGGAATGGCCGATACCACGCGGGTATAGACGCCCAGCCCTTCCAGCGCCGATTGCATGGCCAGCGCGTTCATCACGGTCGCCAGCATGCCCATGTAATCCGCCGTGGTGCGCTCCATCCCCTGTGCGCTGCCTTGCAGCCCGCGAAAGATATTACCGCCCCCGATCACCATGCAGACCTGAACGCCCATATCCGACACGGTCTTGACCTCGGCCGCGATGCGCTGAACAGTCGGCGGATGCAGGCCAAAACCCTGATCGCCCATCAGCGCCTCGCCCGAAATTTTCAGCAGCACACGCTTATAGGCCGCGGTCGGTTTGCCATCGTTCATGTAGTCTTCTCCGGGCTGGTCTTGGCGTTGGGCGCAAAATGTCGGAAAAGAGCGGCAGGTTCAACGCTTAACGACAGGATCACCGCGTGAAGTTACCCGCAGACATCGACCCGGACCGGCCGGTGCTGATCGCCGGGCCCACCGCCAGCGGCAAATCGGCCCTGGCGATGGAACTGGCGGCGCGTCAGGGGGGCGTGATCGTAAATGCCGATGCGTTGCAGGTATTCGATGGCTGGCGGGTGCTGACGGCGCGCCCTTCGCTGGCGGATGAGGCCGCCCTGCCCCACGCGCTGTATGGGCATATCGCGTGGGATGGCGACTATTCCGTTGGCCATTGGCTGCGCGACGTGGCGCCGCTGCTGGCCGGGGATGCCCGCCCGATCATCGTGGGGGGCACGGGGTTGTATTTCACGGCCCTGACCGAAGGCTTGGCGGCGATCCCGCCGACCCCGCCCGCCATTCGCGCCCGCGCCGATGCAAGGCGTCTGGCCGAAGGCCATGCCGGAATGTTGGCCGAGCTGGACTCCGTGACAGCAACCCGCGTCGACCCGCTGAACCCGGTGCGCGTGCAGCGCGCCTGGGAGGTGCAACAGGCCACCGGGCGCGGGCTGGCGTCATGGCAGGATGACACACCCCCGCCATTGCTGTCGCCAGACCGCGCCCAGCCCTTTGTACTGGAGGCCGGGCGCGACTGGCTGGCGAAGCGGATCGACCGCCGGTTCGACCTGATGCTGCAGCATGGCGCCCTGGACGAGGCCCGCAACAACCTGCCGCGCTGGAACCCGGCCCTGCTGTCGTGCAAGGCGATCGGCGCGCCGGACCTGATCGCCCATCTGCGCGGCGAAATCGCGCTGGATCAGGCCCGTGAACAGGCCCGGGCCGCATCGCGCCAATATGCCAAACGCCAGCGCACCTGGTTTCGCGCCCGCATGCGGGGCTGGCGCGTTGTTGCCGCAGGGTAACGGTTTTCGGCGATGATTCGCCCAGAGTCACGATTCGAACATTCCTGATTGCCTGATTCGAATCGCCCCGATACGAATTTCACTTGTCCAACCTCCAAGCCGAAGGAGTGCCGAATGCAAGTTCCTGACCTGCGCCTTGTTTCACTGCATGTGATGCTGAAGGGCGACAAATGGCGCACCGCCGCCATGCGCAGCTATTCCAGCGACCAGTTGCTGTGGTTCACGCGCGGCCAGGGCCGCCTTACCGTGGCCGGCACGACGCGCGGCTTTGGCACGCATAATGTCGTGTTCATCCCCGCGGGCACGATGCATGCGTTTGACATCACCGCGCCGGTGTTCGGCACCGCCGTCATTCTGGGGGCCGGGCATGACCTGATCCTGCCCGACCATGCCTGCCATCTGCGCATCCGCGATGCGCAGGATCAGGGCGAGATGACAGTGATCCTTGAAAGCCTGCAACGCGAATTCGACCGCAAGCAACCCGCCTTTGAACGCGCCATGCAGCATTATGCCGGGCTGATGTCGGTCTGGCTGGAGCGGCAGGTGAACAGCCATGAAGACGCGCTGGCGCAATCCAGCGCCACGCGCCGCCTGATGCGGCGATACAGCGATCTGGTGGAACAGGGCTTTCACAGCCATGACAGCGTGGCGGATTATGCGCAAAGGCTGGGTGTCACGCCCACCCATCTGACCCGCGTGTGCAAGCAAAGCTGCGGCCGCACCGCCTCCAGCTTTCTGACCGAGCGCAAGCTGGCCGAGGCGCGCCGCCTGTTGGCCGATACCAGACAGCCGGTCAAGGATATCGCGGCCGGGCTTGGCTTTGCCTCGCCGGCCTATTTCACCCGCGCGTTCCAGGCGCGTGTGGGCAAGCCACCGCTGGCCTTTCGCAAGGGCGCGGCCTGAGCCTTGCGGCACGTCAGGCAGTATCCGCCTGGGGTCTAGCCGCCCCAGATTGCCTTCACGTAATTGCGCGTTTCCGCATAGGGGGGCACGCCGCCGTGTCTTTCCACCGCCTGCGGCCCGGCATTATAGGCTGCCAGCGCCAGACGCCAGTTGCCGAACTTGTTGAATTGGCGGCGCAGATAGCGCGCCCCGCCTTCCAGGTTCTGTTCGGGGTCATGCGGATCGACGCCCAGCCCGCGCGCGGTTTCCGGCATAAGCTGCGCCAGGCCGATCGCGCCCTTATGGCTGCGCGCACCGGGGTTCCAGCCGCTTTCCTGCTGCACCAGCCGCAGGAACAGGTCTTCGGGCACGCCGTGGCGGCGGGCCACCGCGCGGGCCACCTCCAGATAGGCGCCACGATAGCTGCCCGTATAGGACGGGCTGCCCGACAGGCCATAGGCCGAAGGCGGCTGCAAGCGCACCGAATTCGAATATTGCGTGGCTGCACGGGTATCCAGCACCCGCGTCTGCGACGAAAACAGCATCGCGCGCGCCTTGGAACTGACGACGGCCTTATCGGCCAATACCGGATGCGCCGATAACAGCAAAACCAGACCTGCGCCCGTGATGCGCATTTCATCCCCCATGAACCAGTGCAGCGGCGCGACTATACAACAGATCGGTTCCTCCGCCAGCCTTTCCTGCGTGCGTTTGCAGGCACCGGACCTGTGACACGCGGCGCGGCCGCTTGAAAAGATTTTGCTTGGACCTTGACCGCAACCGGGGCAAGTTTCACCTTTCATTAACCGCGATGCGGTGGTGTAACGGCTGGGACACACCACCGAGATTCGAAGGAGGGGCAAGATGGCCGGATCGGTAAACAAGGTAATCCTGATAGGTAATCTGGGTCGCGACCCCGAAGTGCGCAGCTTTCCCAATGGCGGCAAGGTGTGCAACCTTCGCATCGCCACTTCGGAAACCTGGAAGGACAAGGCCACCGGCGAACGCCGCGAAAAGACCGAATGGCATTCGGTGGCGATCTTTCAGGAAGGTTTGGTGCGGGTGGCCGAACAATATCTGCGCAAAGGGTCCAAGGTCTATATCGAGGGCCAGTTGCAGACCCGCAAATGGCAGGATCAGTCGGGTGCCGACAAATATTCGACCGAAATCGTCCTGCAAGGCTTCAACGGTTCGCTGATCATGCTGGATGGGCGCGGCGAAAGCGGCGGCGCATCGGGTGGCGGCGGTTATGGCGGGTCGCAGGGCGGCTATGACAGTGGCCCGTCGGGCGGGCGCGACTATGGCGGCGCATCCCCGGCACGCGACATGGATGACGAAATCCCGTTCTGAACGGCCCGACCGGGCGGGACGCCCCGGCGCAGGAGCCTGAAAGATGACATGGTCTTTTCCCGTCGGGCACCTGTTCGGATCGCAACTGCGGATTCATGCGACGTTTTTTCTGTTGCTTCTGTGGATCGGCGTGGCCGCCTATCTGGACAGTGGCGCGGCGGCGGCGGTGCAAAACGTGCTGTTCATTGTCGCCTTGTTTGCCTGCGTGGTGGCGCATGAGCTTGGCCATGCGCTGACCGCGCGCCGCTATGGCATCGCCACCCCCGACATCACGCTATTGCCGATCGGCGGCATGGCGCGGCTGGAACGGATGCCCGAAAAGCCCCTGCAGGAAATCACCGTGGCGCTGGCCGGTCCGGCGGTCAGCGTGGCGATCTGGGCGATCCTGTCGCTGGCCTTCGGCGCGGCCACCCGGCTGGATGTGCTGGTCCAGTTCGACGACCCGCAACAGAATTTCCTGTCGCGTCTGGCGGCGGTCAACCTGTTCCTGGCGCTGTTCAATCTGTTGCCGGCCTTTCCGATGGATGGCGGGCGGGTGTTTCGCGCGGGCCTGTCGCTGTTCACCGACCGCATCACCGCCACCCGGATTGCCGCCGGGGCCGGACAGGCGCTGGCCTTTGGGCTGGGGTTCTGGGGCTTGACCAGCGGCAATCCGATCCTGCTGCTGATCGCGGTTTTCGTGTTCATGGCCGCCGCCGCCGAACGCTCGGATGTCACGCTGCACATGACCGCGCGCCAGATGCTGGCGCGTCAGGCGATGATCACCGCATATGAAAGCCTGTCTCCGGGCGACAGCCTGCAGGCTGCCGCTGCCGCGCTGATCCGCACCACCCAGCGGGAATTTCCGGTTCTGGGCCCCAATGGCGCGCCGGTGGGGTTTCTGACCCGCGACGCGCTGTTTCACGCCCTTGCCGCCAAAGACCCCGACCAGACCGTCGGTCACGCGATGATCGCACCGGTGCCGGGTGTCGACCTGGGCGCGCCGCTGGACAAGGCGCTGGATGCGCTGCATCACGCGCAGGCGCCCGCCATGGCTGTGACTGATGCGGCGGGACGGATGCTGGGCTATATCACCCGTGAAAACATCGGCGAGTTGATGGTGCTGGCGGGCCGTGACTAGCGCCCCGTCAGCGCCTCGGTCAACAGGCTGCGCACCTGTGCGATATCCACATCCGACGTGACAAAGGCCTGACCGATGCCACGGGCCAGAATGAAGGTCAGCCGCCCGTCGCGCACTTTCTTGTCCTGCGCCATCAGGTCCAGCAGACCGTCGGCATCCGGCAGATCGCCCGCAATATCTGCCAGATCCTTTTTCATGCCCATCGCATCCAGATGCGCACGAATGCGCGAGGGGTCTTCCTGGCTGCACAGCCCCATCCGCTGCGACAGCTCGAAGGCCAGCGCACAGCCGATGGCAACCCCTTCGCCGTGCAGCAACCGCTCGGAATAGCCGGTGGCGGCCTCCAGCGCATGGCCGAATGTGTGACCCAGGTTCAAGAGCGCGCGATCGCCCTGTTCGGTTTCATCGCGCACCACCAGTTCGGCCTTCATTTCCACAGACCGGCGCACCGCGCGCACCCGTGCGCCCGCATCGCCACGCGCCAGCGCCGGGCCCTGCCCTTCCAGCCAGTCGAAGAACGCCGCATCGCCCAGAAGGCCGTATTTCACGACCTCGCCATATCCGGCCAGAAAATCGCGCGGGCGCAGCGTGTTCAGCACGTCGATATCGGCCAGCACGAGGCTGGGCTGGTGAAAGGCGCCGATCAGGTTCTTGCCCTGGCGCGAATTGATCCCCGTCTTGCCCCCGACCGAGCTGTCAACCTGCGCCAGCAGCGATGTGGGCACCTGCACGAAGCGCACGCCGCGTCGCAGCACGGCGGCGGCAAAACCGACCAGATCGCCGATCACCCCGCCGCCCAGGGCAACCACCATGTCGCGCCGTTCGACCTTGACCGCGATCAGCCATTCGACGGCGCGTGAAAACTGATCCCAGCCCTTGGTCGATTCACCCGCCGGCAGCACCAGCGACTCCATGTCTATGCCGGCCCTGGCAAGTCCCGCCTTCAAGCCGTCCAGATGCAGGTTAGACACGTTTTCATCGGTGATGACCGCAACGCGCGGCCGCGCCAGCAACGGCGCGATCATGCTGCCGGCCTGTGCCATCAGACCCGGACCGATATGAATGTCATATTCCCGCCCCGGCAGCGGCACGTGAACGGTTTCGATGCTCATTGGTGATTTTCCTGTTGCAAGACATCGGGTCGCGCGGCCAGTGCCGCCAGAACCGCGCTGGCCATGTCGTCGACCGAATAATGGGGCCGGGATTCGACCGTCAGATCAGCCAGCGCATAGACCGGCGCGCGCTGGGCCATCAGCCGTTCCAGCGTTCCGCGCGGATCGGGGTTGCGCAGCAAGGGGCGTGTATCCTTGTGGCGCACCCGCTGCCACAGCACATCCAGATCGGCCTTCAGCCAGACGGATATGCCCATCTGCGATATCGCGGCCCGGTTTTCGGGCGACATGAACGCGCCGCCCCCGGCCGACAGAACGCAGCTTGACCCGGCCAGAAGCCGGCGGATCACCTGTGATTCCTTCTGGCGGAAGAACGGCTCGCCGTCACGCTCGAATATTTCGGCGATCGACATATTGGCGGCCTTGACGATTTCCTCGTCGCTGTCGACGAAGGGAACGCCCATGCGCCGGGCCAGCGCCGTGCCGACCGCCGTCTTGCCCGCCCCCATCATCCCGACCAGCACAACTGTTTTTTTAAGCCGCCCGGCCAATGGGCAACCTCCCGCCGTTCTTCACAATTCGTTCCTCAATGGCGTGATCTTTCCCAAAATGCTATATATAACGCGTAGAAATCGCAGGTCACAAAGCGACAAAAGCAAAGGCAGGGCAAATGGGGCGCATTTTCAAAGCATTGGTATTTCTGATCGTCATGGGATTTTTCCTGTTGGTCGGCTTTGCCTATATCGGCGATCTTGCCCCACAGCGCCAGCCCGTCAGACAACCGGTGACGCTGGATGTCAATTAAAGGCGCGCTTGCCTGCCTTATCGCCAGTGCCGGTCTTGCACAGGCCGAGGCCCCCCTTTCGGCAATCGACTGGCTGTCGCGGTCGGTTGCCGCGCCGCCCAACCTGGCCGAACCGGGTGTTGCCAGCACGGCGGCAACCGGCCAGATCACCGTCACGGCGCTGGGCCAGCCCAATCCCGATGCGGTCGGGTTGCTGTCGCCCGCGGTGGCAGGATTGCCCGCGCAATTCTGGGGGCCGACCCCGGGCAGCGAAATCGCGCGGCTGATCCGTGCCGACCGGGCCGATGCCCTGCCTGCGATGCAGGCCTTGCTGCATCGCATCCTGCTGGCCGAACTTGATCCGCCCCGCAATGATGATGACGCGGGCCAGTTGCTGCTGGCGCGTCTGGACCGGCTGCTGGATATGGGCGCGCTGGACCAGGCTCAGGCCCTGCTTGAACGCGCCGGGCCCAACGACCCGGAGCTGTTTCGCCGCTGGTTCGACGTATCGCTGTTGACGGGCCAGGAAAACCGGGCCTGCGACACGATGCGCGCCACCCCCGATATCGCGCCCACCTTTCCGGCGCGGATCTTCTGCCTGGCGCGGGGCGGCGACTGGAACGCGGCGGCGCTGACGCTGGAAACCGGCACCGCGCTGGGCTTCATCGATTCGGCAATGTCGGATCTTCTGGTGCGTTTCCTGGAACTGGACCCCGAAGCCGAAGCCAGCCTGCTGCCGCCGCCCCAACGCCCCAGCCCGCTGGTTTTTCGGATGCTGGAGGCGATCGGTGAACCCCTGCCCACCACAGGCCTGCCGCTGGCCTTTGCCCAGGCCGACCTGCGCAACACCACCGGCTGGAAGGCGCAGATCGAGGCGGCCGAGCGGCTGGCGCGCAGCGGGGCAATCGAACCCAACCGGCTGCTGGGTATCTATACCCGCCAGCGCCCGGCGGCGTCAGGCGGGGTCTGGGACCGCGTTGCCGCGTTGCAGACCTTTGATATTGCAGTATTGTCCCGCAATTCCGATGCGGTTGCCTCTGCCCTGCCCGGTGTCTGGCAGGCCATGCAATCCGCCGGTCTGGAAGTGGCCTTTGCCCGGCTATACGGCGACCAGCTATCCCATTTTGATCTGGCCGGCCCGGCGGGCGCCCTGGCGTTTCGCGTGGGGCTGCTGTCGGACGAGGCCGCCCGCATTGCCCAGGCCCGCACGGATCTGCCCCCCGAAGATGCCTTCCTGGCCGGGCTGGCGCGCGGTGATATCGCCGGGCAGCCCCAGACAGGGCCGATGGCCGAACGTATCGCCGCCGCCTTTGCCCCGGATGCGCAACCCGGCCCCGCAATGCAGACCCGCCTGTCCGAGGGCCGCGTGGGCGAGGCCGTGCTGCTGGCCGTCAACCTGATCAGCGACGGCGCCCATGGCGATGTGGCCGATGTGACCGAAGGCCTGGTGGTGCTGCGCCGCGCCGGCCTCGAGGCCGATGCCCGCCGTGCCGCCCTGCAATTGCTGGTGCTGGAGCGGCACGGATGACCCCTGATCACGCCCGCCAGATCCAGACATTCCTGCAGGCCAATGCCGCTGAAACCGATGCCGCCCGCAACACCCAGCTGGCCTATGCCCGCGATCTGACCGATTTCGCAGGCTGGGTCGAAACCCGGGGCCGAGAAATGATGCAGGCCGAACGCGCCGATATCGAGGATTATCTGGTAGCCTGCGATGCGCAGGGCCTGTCGCGCGCCACCCGTGCCCGGCGTCTGTCGGCGATCCGTCAGCTGTATCGTTTCGCCTTCGAGGAAAACTGGCGCGCCGACAATCCCGCCCTGCAGATCAAGGGCCCCGGCAAGGACAAGCGCCTGCCCAAGACGCTGACCATCGCCGAGGTGGACCGCCTGATCGAGGCCGCACAACGGCCCGGACGCGACCAGATACGCGATACCTGCCTGATGCAACTGCTTTACGCCACCGGCATGCGCGTCAGCGAACTTGTGGGCCTGCCGGTATCGGCGGCGCGCGGCGATCCGCGGATGCTGCTGGTGCGCGGCAAGGGCGGCAAGGAACGCATGGTGCCGCTGTCGCCCCCGGCGCGGTCAGCGCTGGCCGACTGGCTGACCCGGCGCGACGCCATGGTTCAGGCACAGAACCAGAAAACAGGCGCCCCGCCCAGCTGGTTCCTGTTTCCCAGCCACAGCCGCGAAGGCCATCTGACCCGCCACCGCTTCTATGCGATGATCAAGACATTGGCGGTTGCGGGCGGGATCGATCCGGGCCGGGTCACGCCGCATACCCTGCGCCATGCCTTTGCCACCCATCTTCTGGCGGGCGGCGCCGATCTACGCGCAATTCAGACCATGCTGGGTCATGCCGATATTTCCACAACCGAAATTTATACCCATGTGCTGGAAGACCGGCTGCGCGATCTGGTTCTGGATCATCACCCGCTGGCCCGGCGGCGCGGCACGGCTTGATCCATATCTTTACAAACCGCATAAGATCCCAAAGTCTTGCAGGATGCCACGATGACCATTGCTGAACATCTCGACACGGCCTTCTGGCTGACATGCGCCGCGATTGTCGGCCTGCTGATGCTGTCGGCCTTCTTTTCCGGCTCGGAAACCGCGCTGACCGCAGCCTCGCGCGGGAAACTGCGCGCCCAGGCCGACAAGGGGTCGAAGGGCGCGCAAACCGCCCTTGACATCACCGAAGACAATGAACGGCTGATCGGGTCGGTTCTGCTGGGCAACAATCTGGTCAACATCCTGGCGGCCTCGCTGGCCACATCGCTGTTCACGCGGGTTTTGGGCGACAGCGGCGTGGCATTTGCCACGCTGGCAATGACCCTGCTGGTGCTGATCTTCGCCGAGGTTCTGCCCAAGACTTATGCTATCACCAATGCCGAAACGGCCGCGTCGCGCATGGCGCCGCTGGTGCGCTGGGTGATCTTCGTATTCTCGCCCATGGTCAACGCCGTGCGCGCCTTCGTGCGCCTGATCCTGGCGCTGTTCGGCGTGCAGACCGACCCCGACACCCATATTCTGGCCGTGCGCGAGGAAATAGCCGGCGCGCTGCAACTGGGCCATTCCGAAGGGGTCGTGCACAAGGAAGACCGTGACCGCATCCTGGGCGCGCTCGACCTGAGCGAGCGCACCGTCGAAGAGATCATGCGACACCGCTCCAATATCGAGATGCTGGATGCCGATGAACCCTCCGAAGTGCTGATCTCGCGCTGTCTGGACAGCGCCCATACCCGGCTGCCGCTGTATCGCGGCGATCCGGAGAACATCATCGGGGTTGTCCATGCCAAGGATCTTCTGCGCGCCATCGACAAGCTGGTGCGCGGCCCCGAACGCACGCTGGCCGCGCTGGCCGATTTCAAGATCACCGACGTGGCGATGAAACCCTATTTCGTGCCCGAAACCACGACACTCGACGACCAGATGCGCGAATTCCTGCGCCGCCATACCCATTTTGCCCTGGTGGTGGATGAATATGGTGCATTGCAGGGCTTGATCACGCTGGAAGACATACTCGAAGAGATCGTGGGCGAGATCACCGACGAATTCGACGTCGGCGCCGAAAATCCGATGCGCAGGCTTGAAGACGGCACCCTGATCGTCGACGGCGCCATGACCATCCGCGATCTCAACCGCGCCACCGACTGGTCACTGCCCGATGACGAAGCCAATACCGTGGCCGGGCTGGTGATTCATGAATCCCAGACCATTCCCAATGAAGGCCAGATCTTCAGCTTTCACGGCTTCCGCTTCGAAGTCGCGGCCCGCAAGGACAACCGCCTGACCCGCCTCAAGATCCGCCCCCTGTAAAACGGCGCCCGTTGCGGGCGCCCGCCTTCGGCGAGAGTATTTGGACCAAGAAGAGAAGACAGGGATCACACTGCTGCATCTTCTTGGCCCAAATACTCATGTCCACGGCCGCAACGGGCGGCGGCCTTAGCGTGCCTTGAACAGGCTGCCCAGAATGCCGCGCACGATGCGTTTTCCGGTGGTGCCTTTCAATTCCTTGATCACAACCTTGCCGATCTCGGCCCCGATCGAGGTTTCCTTTCTGGCCCGGCTGTTGCTGCCGGTATAGCGGCGCGAGGCGGGCGCGTCGGCCCGTGATTTATCCGCGGCCTCGATCCGCTCTGCCTCTTGCGCGGCCCTGGCGGCCTCGGCTGCCCGGCGGGTCAGATTCTCATGCGCCGAATCGCGGTCGACCAACGTGTCGTATTTGCCCGCAAGGGGCGATGCGTCGATCAGGGCGCGGCGCTGATCGGCAGTCAGAGGCCCAAGCTGCGAGGATGGCGGGCGGATCAGCGTGCGTTCGACCACGCCCGGCACGCCCTTGGCCTGCAGAAAGGATGTCAGCGCCTCGCCGGTGCCGACCTCTTTGATGGCGGTTTCGGTGTCGAAGCGTGGATTGGGGCGATAGTTCTGGGCGGCGCGCGCCAGGTCTTTCTGATCCTTGGCGGTGAAGGCGCGCAGCGCGTGCTGCACCCGGTTGCCCAGCTGGCCCAGGATATCGTCGGGCACATCCGCCGGGTTCTGGGTGATGAAGAAGACGCCGACCCCCTTGGAGCGGATCAGGCGGGCGACCTGCTCGACCTTGTCCACCAGAGCCTTGGGCGCGTCGTCGAACAGCAGATGCGCCTCGTCAAAGAAGAAGACCAGTTTGGGTTTGTCGGGATCGCCGACCTCGGGCAGGGATTCGAACAGTTCCGACAGCAGCCACAGCAGGAAGGTGGCGTAAAGGCGCGGCGATTGCATCAATTGATCGGCGGCCAGGATATTGATCCGCCCCCGTCCCTGGTCATCGCAGAGCATCAGATCGGCCAGATCGACCGCCGGCTCGCCGAAAAACTGTGCCGCGCCCTGGTTTTCCAGCACCAGCAAGCGGCGCTGGATCGTGCCGATCGAGGCTGCGGACACGTTCCCGTATTGCAGCGTCAGCGTGCCCGCATTCTGGCCCAGCCAGACCAGCAGCGCCTGCAGGTCTTTCAGATCGAGCAGCGCCAGCCCCTGTTCATCGGCCAGACGAAAGGCGATGTTCAGCACACCTTCCTGCGCCTCGGTCAGTTCCAGCAGGCGCGACAGCAACAGCGGCCCCATTTCGGCGACCGTGGTGCGGATCGGGTGGCCCTGCGCGCCGAACATGTCCCAGAAGGTGACCGGAAAGGCCTGGTAGGTCAGATCAAGTCCGATGGTGGCGGCGCGTTTGGCAAAGGCGTCATGCAGCTTGTGCGCCGCTGATCCCGCAGCGCCCAGCCCTGACAGATCGCCCTTGACGTCAGACAGGAAAACCGGAACGCCGGCAGCGGAAAAGCCTTCGGCCATGATTTGCAGGGTCACGGTCTTGCCGGTGCCGGTGGCCCCCGCGATCAGCCCATGTCGGTTGCCATAGCGCAGCAAAAGATCCTGTGGCGCGCCATAGTCTTCGCCACCACCGCCGATGAAAATCGTATCGCTCATGAAACTCCCCTGCTGCGCCGTGTCACGTTAAAATACATTCTTAACCTCTTTGTGCCAGCATTGATCTGCAACCGGGCGTTCGGGTCCTGTCCGGTGGCATGACTTCCTCCCTGACAGACTGGCCGTGCCCCCGGGCGCGGCTTTTTTTCATGGCGTTTTCTTGCCATAGCCTGACAATGTCGCTGCTTTCGGCCTGACAGCGCCGCCGACCCGTGCTAGAGGGCGCAGACAGATATCAGACCAGATCAAGGATCGATATGTTCAAGTTTCCGACCACCGCCGCCTTTATCGTCGCCCTGTCGCTGGGCCTTGCTGCCGGGGCACAGGCACAGGACCAGAAAGACAAGCCCGAAACGCCGGCCGCCAAACCCGCAGCCGAGCAGCCCCTGTCGCTTGGCAAGGAAGAGATCGGCAGCGCCTATGTCCGCGAAGAGTTCGGCGCATGGCAACTGCGCTGTGTGCACGCGCCCGAGGGCAAGACAGACCCCTGCGAGCTGTATCAGCTGTTGAAAGACGAAAATGACAATTCGGTCGCCGAAATCAGCATTTTCGCCTTGCCGGATGGACAGCAGGCCGCCGCCGGCGCAACCGTGATCACGCCGCTGGAAACGCTGCTGACCCAGCAGGTGCGCCTTGCCATTGATGGCGGCGCGGTAAAGCGTTACCCCTTTGCCTGGTGCAGCCGCGTGGGCTGTGTGGCGCGGCTTGGCTTTACCCCCGAAGAGGTTGCCACAATGAAATCCGGGGCGACAGCGGTTCTGAGCATCGTGCCCGTCGGTGCCCCGGACAGTTCGGTGGATCTGAACATTTCGCTGAAAGGCTTTACCGCGGGTCTGGAGGCATCCAAAGCCGCGCTTGCGGCCGCGCAAGAATAGCCGGTGCAAAGGGTCCGGGCGCATCGCGCGCCCGGCCAAGGTTTGGTTCAGATCCTGCGCAGCGCCAGCACGGCGTTCAGCCCGCCAAAGGCAAAGGCGTTTGACAGAACCACATCGACCCTGGCCTGACGGGCCTCGTTGGGAACCACATCAAGCGAACATTCCGGGTCGGGTTCTTCATAGCCGATGGTGGGCGCGATGATGCCGTCACGCAACGCCATGATGCAGGCCAGCAGCTCCACGGCCCCCGTGCCACCTATCAGATGACCATGCATCGACTTGGTTGACGAGATCATCAACCGGTCGGCATGGGCCCCGAACACATCGGCCACCGCAGCGCATTCGGTCTTGTCATTCGCGGCGGTGCCGGTGCCATGGGCGTTGATATAGCCGATATCGGTGCGGTTCACCCCGGCATCGCGCACGGCGCCGGCGATGGCGCGCGCCGCGCCGTGTTTGCTGGGCATCACGATATCAGAGGCGTCCGATGTCATGGCAAAGCCGATCACCTCGGCCAGAATATCTGCGCCACGCGCGCGGGCATGTTCGTATTCCTCAAAGACAAAGATCGCTGCCCCTTCGCCCTGGACCATGCCGTTGCGATTGGCAGAAAACGGGCGGCAGGCATCCTTGGACATGACGCGCAGCCCTTCCCAGGCCTTGATCCCGCCAAAGCACAGCATCGATTCCGATCCGCCGGTGATCATCACCTGGCTTGCCCCGCAACGCACCAGCTGAAACGCCTGCCCCATCGCGTGATTGGATGACGCACAGGCGGTGGCCACGGTAAAGCTGGGCCCCTTGAGGTTGTATTCCATCGAAATATGGCTGGCCGCGGCGTTGTTCATCAGCTTGGGCACGACAAAGGGATGCACGCGGTTCTTGCCGTCTTCATAGACGCTGCGATAATTTTCATCCAGCGTGTTCATCCCGCCGCCGGATGTGCCCAGCACCACGCCTGACGCCGCCGCCAGATCGCCCGAAAAGCTGAGCCCCGACTGCGTGATGGCCTCTTTCGCGGCCAGAAGCGCGAATTGGGTGAAGCGGTCATACAGCGCGATCTGCTGGCGGTTGAAATGGGTTTCGGGGTCATAGCCATGCACCTGCCCGCCGATGCGGATCGACAGGCGTTCGACATCGCGGATATCAAGTTCGCTGATGCCGCAGCGGCCTTCGGCCATGGCTTTCATTGTATCGGGCGCATTCGCGCCAAGCGCGTTGATCGTTCCCTGCCCGGTTATGACGACGCGCTTCATACTTTCTGGTCGGCCACCAAAGCCTCGACGGCGCGGACGATCGCGGCGACCGACGAGATGTCGAATTCGCTTTCGGTGGGATCATTGGCGTTGAAGGGCACCTGGATGTCAAAGGCTTCCTCGATCGCGAAAATCGATTCGACCAGCCCAAGACTGTCGATTCCCAGATCCTCCAACGTGTTGTCCATTCCGACATCCGACACTTCGAGAACAGCCTGTTCGGCCAGAATGCGGATCACCCTGTCTTTCACGGATTCCGTCATGGTTTGCTTCCCTGCCCTGTCTGTGGCGTTGATTTAGTCGTTCTGGTCGCGCTTTGAAACAGCTTTTTGCAGGTCGGCCACCTGCGAAAACAACCTAGGGAGGCGCCGAAGCCCCTTATAGGTCTCGATATGGGTCTCCATCTTCATGGCAGGATAGCCCAGAACCGCCCGTCCGGCGGGGATATTCGACAGGATCTTGGTGCCGCCACCCGCCACGACATCATCGCCAACGAACAGGTTATCGGCCACGCCGACCTGCCCGCCCAGCACCACCCGATCGCCGATTTTCGTGGTGCCCGCGATGCCGACAAGCGCCGCAAACAGGCAATCGCGCCCGATTTGGACGTTATGGGCGACATGAACCAGATTGTCGATCTTGGTGCCCGCCCCGATGCGCGTGTCGCGGATCGTGCCACGGTCGATGGCCGAATTGGCCCCCAGTTCGACATCGTCACCGATCTGCACGCTGCCCAGCGAATGAATGCGCACCCAGCTTTGGGCCGCGACATTGCCGACCTGGCCCAGGTTTTCACGCACGGTTTCGACCGTCGATTTTTCCGGCGTCACGAAAGACAGCCCATCCGCCCCCACCACCGCGCCGGGCTGCGCGATCACGCGATCGCCGATCACCACGCGCGCGCCGATGCGCACGCCCTGCATCAGCAGCACATCATCGCCGATGCGGGCATCCTCGGCGATGCTGACATGCGATGCGATGCGGGCATTGGCGCCGATCCGTGCACCGGCACCGATCACCACGAAGGGGCCGATGGCGGCATTGATCCCGATCAGGGCGGTATCATCAATGATGGCGCTGGGGTGAACGCCCGGCGCGATGCGGGGGCCGGGATCCATCAGGCGGGTCAGCCCCGACAGCGCATAGCGCGGACGCGCTACAAAGATCGCCGCCGCCAGCCCCATCGCCTGCCAGTCGGCCCCGGGCCACAGAATCGCGGCGCGCGCCTGACCCTGTGCCAGACCCTCGGCAAATTTCGGGCTCATCGCCAGGGCCAGCGCATCGGGGCCCGCCTGGGCCGGCTCGGCCGCGCGGGCGACGGTCAGGGAAACATCTCCCACCGCCTCGGCCCCCAAGGCATCGGCGATCTGCTGAATTGTAAAAACCATGTTGCCCCTCTTGCCAATGCCCGTCACATCACCTCGGGGGACAGGATTATCCCCGAATGGCGCGAAGAACCACCCCGGCCTTTGCAAGGGCGGCGAAGATCTCTGCATCGCGCCCATAGATATCGCGACGGAACTGGATATGACCCTTAGCCTGAGTGAACGCCGTGCGATAGATCAGATGCACCGGCAAGGGTCGGACAAGATCGACACGCGTTTCCTTGCCCCCGGCAAGCGTCGCCTGAAAAAATCCCTGCGGATCACGCACCTGCGCCGATAGCAGCGCATACGCAAAATCGAACGGGTCGGCCAGCCGGATACAGCCATGTGAAAACGCGCGGGTTTCACGCCCGAACAACGATTTGGCCGGGGTATCATGCAGATAGATGTTATAGGGGTTGGGGAACATGAATTTCACCAGCCCCAGCGCATTGCCATCCGAAGGCGGCTCTTTCAGCCCATAGGGAAAGGTGTTTTCGGTATAGGCGCTGAAATCCACCGCATTGCGGTCAACCACGCGCCCCGATGCGTCGATCATCCGCAATTGCCCCGCCGCATTGGGGTTCTTTTTCAGCAGCGGCAGGTATTCCTTGACCACGATCGAACGCGGCACGTTCCAGGTGGGGTTCAGGATCATGTGATCCATCGTATCGGAAAATTCCGGTGTGCGCTGATCCTTGCGGTTCGATCCGACCACGGCGCGGGTTTCGAACACGGTCTTGCCGTTTTCGACGATGCGCGCGTGATAATCCGGGATATTGACCAGAACATGCCGCTTGCCCCGGTCCGGCCCCAGCCAGCGTTCCCGCTCCATCGCGACGATGATCGACTGCAGGCGCAGTTCGGGCGGCTGGTTGATTTCGGCGATCGTGCCCGCGCCGGCCACCCCGTCGGGCGCAAGGCCATGATCCTGCTGAAAGGCCTGAACGGCACGTTGCAGTGTCGCATCATAGACCTGCTGCGACGATCGGCCCATATAGCCCATCGCGATCAGCCGGTTGCGCAGCATGACCACCGCCGGCCCGGAATCACCGGGTTGCAACTTGGTATCGGGCACGGTTTCGCCCCAGCCACCGGCCCCCAGAATACGTTCATATCGCTGCTTTTCGACCAGCAGGCGATTATATTCGCCACTGCCGGGGATCAGGTAATTCATGTAAGCGCGCGGGCTGCTTTTGGCGAAGGCATCCAGTTGCGACAGCCGGTCGCGGCGCGGCGGGACGCGCTTGATTTCGTCATCCAACTGGCCCGGATTCAGAACGCCCGTCTGGATATCCTGTGCATATTGCAGGAAAATCCGGCTGGCTTCGGCCTCGACCCGGCCCAGATCATTCGGCGTGCGCGCGCTGCGGAACAACTGCTCCAGTGCGGCGGCGTCATAACGCGCGGCAGGCAGGCCATGATCATCGGCCCCGTCCAGCGCCTGCAACAAGGCACGGCGGCGCGCGCCATCCCCGCCTGATGTCCACAAGGGTTCATAACCGCGTGTGCGGTAGAATTCAGCCAGCGCCCGGTCGCCCGCGGCTGCCTGCGCCAGCGCCTGCTTGAATGCGACATCCTGCGCCCCGGCCCGCGGGCCTGTCATCGCAAGAGCCGCGACAAACATCGCCACAGCTGCGAAACCTTTGTAAAATGCCTTGTTATGCACCACTAAAACCCTGTTCATACCACTGTTCATCTTATCCGGCCGTCATGTGTCACAGGTGCCCGACCCGCGTTTTGTCTGTCCAGTCACAATAGCGCCAGATGGCCATTGCGACCGCCTGTGTTGCACAGGCACGCCTGAACGCCAATTCTTCCGCAACGGCAATTTTGAGCAATTTTCTGCCTATAGTCATTAATTCCTGACATTGTTGCCGAATCCGCACTTGGTCGATACCGCGAACCATGGCATAGAAATAAGGCACATCGGGGGATGACAACGCAACAAGCCGCAAAAAATGGCGGCAGCATGTACGGAACGGGCAGATTACACCATGACAGCGGATTTATCGTGCATTTCACGGCGGGGATTGCTTGCGGCCTTCGCAGCCACGACGATCGCGGCGGTGCCCACCAGTTCAAAGGCTTTCGGCATATTGCGCGGCGCCGGCGATGTACGACGGATTTCCATGTATTCCGGCCGCACCGGTGAATCGATCAACACGATCTATTGGATCGACGGTCAGTATATCAAGGAAGCCGCTGACGAGATCACCTATTTCATGCGGGACTGGCGCAGCGACGCCAAGAAAACGATTGATCTGCGCACCATCGACATCGCCGCGGCGGCCCATCGCCTGATGGATATTGACGAACCCTATATGCTGCTGTCGGGCTATCGCACACCGCAGACCAATGCGATGCTTCGTGAAAGCTCCAGCGCCGTGGCCCGCAATTCGCTGCATATGCAGGCACAGGCCGCCGATCTGCGGCTCAAAAGCCGCTCGGTCAGCCAGATGTTCCGCGCCGCATCGGCCTGCAATGCCGGTGGTGTCGGGAAATATTCCCGCTCGAACTTCGTTCACATGGATTGCGGTGATATCCGCACCTGGGGAAGCTAAGGCTGCACTATCCGTCATGTTTTCGAATGCGCCGCATCAAGCGGCGTTTTTTCATTTGTTGGACCGATATGCAGACTGCGCGAAAACCTGCCGGATTCACGCCCCTTGACACAAAACTTTCAAATGACATTCACATGCGGCATCCTTATCGCAGAGGTAACACAGATGCTGGCGAATGAGCCGCGAAATCACGGGGGTGGGCATGAAGATTGCAATTCTGGGCGGCGATGGATTTTGCGGTTGGCCCACCGCCCTGCACCTGTCCAATCAGGGGCACGAGATTCACATCATCGACAACCTGTCGCGCCGCTGGATCGACACCGAACTGGGCGTGCAATCCCTGACACCGATGGACAGCATTCAGGAACGCTGCCGGATCTGGAAACAACTGACCGGGCAGGAGCTGCATTTCCACCTGCTGAATCTGGCCACCGAATATGAACGGCTCAAGCAGTGGCTGGCCGAAAACCGGCCCGATGCGGTGATCCATTTCGCCGAACAGCGCGCCGCCCCCTATTCGATGAAATCGGACCGCCACAAGGTCTATACCGTCAACAACAACGTCAACGCGACGCATAACCTGCTGACCGCATTGGTGGAAACCGGGATCGACGCGCATCTGGTGCATCTGGGCACGATGGGGGTTTATGGCTATTCATCGGTCGGTGCGCCGATCCCCGAAGGCTATCTGGATGTGCAGATCGACACGCCATATGGCAAGAAATCGCAAGAGATCCTCTATCCGACCCGGCCCGGTTCGGTCTATCACATGACCAAATCGCTCGATCAGATCCTGTTTCAGTTCTATGCCCAGAATGACGGGCTGCGCATCACCGATCTGCATCAGGGCATCGTCTGGGGCACCCATACCGATCAGACCCGGCGCCACGAACAGCTTATCAACCGCTTTGACTATGACGGCGACTATGGCACCGTGCTGAACCGGTTTCTGATCCAGGCCGCGATCGACTATCCGCTGACCGTGCATGGCACCGGCGGGCAGACGCGGGCCTTTATCCATCTGCAGGATTCGGTGCGCTGCATCGAGCTGGCGCTGTCGGATGCGCCCCGCGCGGGCGAGCGGGTCAAGATCTTCAACCAGATGACCGAAACCCACCGGGTGCGCAATCTGGCCGAACTGGTCGCCGAACAGACCGGCGCGCGCATCGCCTATCTGCCCAACCCGCGCAAGGAGGCCGAGGAAAACGATCTGATCGTCAAGAACGATCAGTTTCTGGCGCTGGGGCTGAACCCGACCACCTTGCAGGAAGGCCTGCTGGACGAGGTGGTAGAGGTTGCGAAGAAATACGCGCATCGTATTGATCGCAAACGGGTTCCCGCCGTTTCGGCCTGGACCAGGGACATCGCCCAGCGGGTGGAAAAAGACCCCGAGGGCAAGCGGCTCAAATCCGTTTCATGACGCGCCGCGCCTATGTCACGCTGGTGACGAATGACGATTTCGCGCAGGGGGCGCGGGCGCTGGTGCGTTCGTTGTCGCTGTCGGGCACCGATGCCGATATCGTGGTGATGCATACCGGTGGCGTGTCCGACGCGGCGCTGGCCCCGCTGGCCGCACGCGGCGCGCGGCTGGTGCCGGTTGACCTGCTGCCGACATCGGACGCCTTCAACCAGGCCCATGCACGGGCGAAACTGCACGGGGCCGCGCCCTTTACCAAAGGCACCAAGCCCGCCTTTCACACGCCCTTGGATAATTTTGCCAAGCTGCGGCTGTGGCAGTTGCCCTATGACCGGGTGGTGTTTCTGGATGCCGATACGCTGGTGCTGCGCAACTGCGATAAACTGTTTGATTACCCACAGTTCTGCGCCGCCCCTAATGTATATGAAGGGCTGGCCGATTTTCACCGAATGAATTCGGGCGTCTTTACCGCGCGCCCCGATCCGGCGGTGTTCGATGTGATGCTGGCCCGGCTTGACGTGCCGGGCGCGTTCTGGCGGCGCACCGATCAGACCTTCTTGCAGGAATTCTTCCCCGACTGGCACGGGCTGCCGGTCTATTACAACATGCTGCAATATGTCTGGTTCGCCCTGCCCGATCTGTGGGACTGGTCCGCCATTCACGTGCTGCATTTTCAGTATGAAAAACCTTGGGAAGCCCATGAAAAGGCGGCGCAATTACGCCCGCTGATTGACCTGTGGCGCGCCTATGCCGGGGATGGGCCGGTGCCCGATATCGCCAGCCTGCCGGGCCCGCGCGCATGAGGATTGCCATCACCGGCGGCACCGGGCTGGTGGGCCGGTTTCTGGTGCTGGACGCGCTTGACGGCGGGGACGATGTCACCCTGCTGGGTCGCAGCATGGGTGAGTTCAAGGGCCGCGTCGCGCTGATGCCCTATCGTCTGGGCGAACAGCCTGATCTGGGCGGGTATGACCTGCTGATCCATTGCGCCTTTGCGCATGTGCCGGGCAAATATCGCGGCGGGGAGGGGGATGATGCCACCGGATTCATACGCGCCAATCTGGATGGCACGGCCACCCTGTTTCAGGCCGCACGCAATGCGGGCGTGAAACAGGTTCAGTTCCTGTCCAGCCGCGCCGTTTATGGTGACTATCCGCCCGGAACGGTGCTGGATGAAACCCTGACTCCGCGCCCGGATACACTGTATGGTCAGATAAAATGGGATACCGAACAGATACTTGCCGGTCTTTCCTCAGGTGAATTTTCAGGCACCAGCCTGCGCGCCACCGGCGTCTATGGCCCCGCCGCCCCCGGCCAGCGGCATAAATGGGCCGATCTGTTCGACGATTTCCGGGCTGGGCGCGCCATCGCGCCGCGCCGCGCCACCGAATTGCACGGCGCTGATCTGGCGGCGGCGGCGCGTCTGTGCCGCGCGGCGGCGGCGGGGGCCTATAACCTGTCGGATATGGTGCTGGACCGGCACGATCTGCTGGCGCTGGTGGCCGGGCAGGTACGTATCAGCACGCCCCTGCCGCCCCGAGCCGAAGCGCCGATATCGCAAATGCGCACCGACAAGATGCGCGCATTGGGATGGCGCCCCGGCGGGATGGACAGGCTGAAGGCCAGCCTGCCCGCGATGCTTTGACCCCTAGCCCAGCTTCCATTGCAGCAGGCTGTGGGGCTTGGGCGCGTTTGGGTGATGCTCCAGCACACCGGTCACGGCGGCGCCGATCTGAACCTCCTGCTTTGGATCGCCCAGCAGATTGCCCAGCATGCGGATATTACCCGCGCCGGGAAGTTCGACCAGCACCACCAGATAGGGCACATTTTCGTTCAATGCCGGATGGACCGAATGCCAGACCCTTTCCCAACTGAAAATCCTTCCCTTGGGTTCGATCTCGACCCAGGCGATATCGTCGGAATGGCAGTGGTGACAAATCCATTCGGGGCCCCATTGCCAGGTCTGGCAGGCGTTGCAGCGTTGCACCTTGACGACGCCCTGTTGCAGCCCGTCCCAGAACGGCGCGCTCAGGCCATCGGCCTCGGTGACGGGAACCGGCAGGCCTTCGGGCAGATAGAAACTTGCGGTTTTCATAGCGTGGCCTCCGATCCAAGCAACAGGCTGCTGACCGGGGCCACCATCGGCCCTGCGATCATCGCGGCAATATTGGCATCCCTGACCTGATTGGTCGATTGGCCGCGAATCTGGCGCGCGCCCTCGATGATCAGGTTCATTCCATGCATATAGCATTCGGCCAGATGCCCGCCGCTGGTATTCAGCGGCAAACGTCCGCCCTGTGCGATCAGGTTATCCCTGGTCAGCACATCATTGGTTTCCTCGGGGCTGAAGAAACCATGTTCGCACAGGCTCATCATCGCGCCGCCGGTGAAGTTCTCATAGGCCTGAACGACATCGACATCGGATGGCTTGATGCCCGCCGTCTGAAACAGACGCGGCCCGGCATCGACGAAATCGGCAGTGCCGTAATTGGGCGCGTTATGGCCATGGGCGTTGTACCGGTAATCCATGTTGCTACTGGCGGCCATCACATAAGCCGGTTTTTGCGCCATGTCGCGGGCGCGCTCGGCCGACATCAGGATAACCGCTGCCGCGCCGTCATTTTCCATGCAGCAATCATACAGGTGGAATGGTTCCACGATCCAGCGCGAGGCGTCGTATTTTTCCTCGGTCAGGGGGCGGCCCTGCATGATGGCCCGCGGGTTGGACTGCGCATGATGATAGGCCGCCAGCGCGATGGCGCGCATCGCATCCTGCTTCACGCCGTAATCATGCATGAACCGGCGCACTTTCATCGCGAAACGCTGCGCCGGGGAAATTGCGCCATATGGCAGCGAAAAGGCCAGATCGCCGGCGATGGTCGGCACTTCGGTGCCGCTGTCCGCGCCATAGGCGGTGCGGCCATAGCGCGCGAACTGGCCCTGGGCCAGTGACCGGAACACCACCACGCAATCGGCCAGCCCCGAATGGATGGCCGCGGCCGCATGGGCCACCGCCCCCGCCGTGCCACCGCCACCGCCGCCCCAATGCATCGCGGTAAAGCGCATGTTGCGGGTGCCAAGGGCGGTGGCAAGCCGCACGGATTCGCTGCGATCATTGGCAAAACCGGAAAATCCGTCGATATCGCGCGGGTCGACCCCGGCATCGGCACAGGCATTCAATATTGCCTTCAACGCCAGTTTGAATTCGGGATCAGGCGATTGCCCGTGCTTGTAATAGGTTGTTTCGCCCACGCCGACGATGGCGGCGGAATTGCGAAGCGTGCGGGACGCCATATCGTTCTCCTCCCTTGTATCTTCTTATTGGTCCTATCATTGACACGATTTTGCACAATATGAAACTTTCTGCGAAACGGCCAATCTTGCACAGCCCGCAACCCGGCGCTAGCAGGGGGCATGTTGTCGATAACCCATGATCTTGCCCCCGCCCCCTGCCCGGCCCCGTTCAATCTGGCGGCCTATGTGCTGTCACATGCCACGGCAACGGGCGACAAGACGGCGCTGTCCATCATCCGCGCTGACAGCGCCGATGACTGGAGCTTTGCCAGGTTGGAACGGGCCGTGCGCGGCGTGGCGGGCGGGCTGGCCGCGCGCGGGGTGCCACCCGGCAGCCGGGTGTTGCTGCGGCTGGGCAATACGGTCGACTTTCCCATCGCCTTTCTGGGGGCCATCGCGACGGGGCTGATCCCGGTGCCGACCTCGGCGCAATTGACCACGCCGGAAATCACCAGGCTGGCACGACAGATCGACCCCGCGCTGATCATCGCAGGCCCCGGCGTGGCCCTGCCCGAAACCACGGCGCCGGTTCTGCACAGCGATCAGCTGGAACGCCTGTTCACCCATCCCCCCGCCGATTACGTGATGGGCGACCCCGAACGCCCCGCCTATATGGTGTTCACATCCGGCAGCAGCGGCAATCCCCGCGCCGTGATCCACGCCCATCGCGCGGTCTGGGCGCGGCGCATGATGTGGGATGGCTGGTATGGGTTGCGCGCGGGTGATCGGTTGCTGCATGCGGGCGCGTTCAACTGGACCTATACGCTGGGCACCGGGTTGCTGGATCCTTGGGCGATCGGGGCCACCGCGTTGATCCCCGGTGCGGATGTGGCCCCGGCCGATCTGCCCGCCCTGTTGGCGCGCCACCGCGCCACCTTGTTTGCCGCCGCCCCCGGCGTGTTCCGCCAGATGCTGAAAGGGCAAATCCCGCCCCTGCCCGACCTGCGCCATGCGCTGTCTGCCGGTGAAAAACTGCCCGAAACCACGCGGATCGCCTGGAATGCCGCCACCGGCACCGCCCTGTACGAGGCGCTGGGAATGTCGGAATGTTCCACCTTCATCTCCGGCAGCCCCGCCCGGCCCGCGCCGCGCCCGGCCACAGGCTATGCCCAGCCGGGGCGCAGCATCGCGGTGCTGGATGAGATCACGGGGCCCACCCCGCGCGGCATACCGGGCCAACTGGCGATATCGCGGCGCGATCCGGGGCTGATGCTGGGTTATTACGGTGCGCAGGCCGAAACCATCGCCCGGTTTCACGGCGACTGGTTCCTGACCGGCGATATGGTGGAAATGGCCGAAGACGGGGCTATCACCTATCTGGGGCGCGGCGATGACATGATGAATGCCGGCGGCTTCCGGGTTTCCCCGCTGGAGGTCGAGGCCGCCCTGGCCGCCCATCCCAACCTGACCGAGGTCGCCACAACCGAGGTGCAGATCAAATCCGACACCACTGTGATCGCCGCCTTTTACACCGGCACCCCGACCGACGAAGCCGCCTTGCGCGCATTTGCCGAAACCCGGCTGGCGCGCTATAAACAACCAAGGCTGTATATTCATATGGCGGCCCTGCCCAGGGGGGGCAATGGCAAGCTGAACCGCCGTGCGCTGCGGCAGGCATGGGAAAGCACGCATGATCAAACTTGATATCCTGTCCGACCCGATCTGCCCGTGGTGCTATATCGGCAAGGCCGGTCTGGACCGGGCGCTGGCCGCACGACCGGGTCATCCATTGACGGTGGAATATCACCCGTTTCAACTGAACCCCGACATGCCCGCCGCGGGCGTCGACCGGCACGCCTATCTGACCGAAAAGTTCGGGCGTGCCGACCGGGCCGACCAGATGTACAAGCGGGTCGAGGCCGCCGCCGAGCAGGCCGGGCTGACCATCAATTTCGACAAGATCCCCCGCATTCCCAACACGCTGAACGCGCATCGGCTGATCCATTGGGCCGGAATCGAAGGGCGGCAACTGGCGATGGTGTCCTTCCTGTTTCAGGCCTATTTCCAGGATGGTCAGGATATCGGCGACCCGGATATTCTGGTGGCGCTGGCGGAACGGGCGGAAATGGATGGCCCGGCCATCGCCCGCCTGTTGTCGGGCGATGCCGATGCACAGATGATTCGTGATCGCGACGCCCATGCCCGCAGCCGGGGCGTCAGCGGCGTGCCCACCTATATTCTGGCCAATCAGCATGTGCTGTCAGGCGCGCAGCCCGCGCATCTGTGGGAACAGGCGATAGACGAGCTGATGGAACAGATCGCGCAGGATTGAACCGCGCCCCGCGCACAAGCCAACCTTCGCACATGCACAGACCGCGCACTGGTCAATCTGGCCTTGCGGGTCTAGCTTGCCGCAAATCAATCATCCATCGGATAATTCATGCCCAAGCGCCCCCTTTCCCTGCCAGAATTTGTGGCGCTGACCGCGTCGATCTTTGCGATCATTGCCTTTTCCATCGACGCGATGCTGCCCGCCCTGCCAGAGATCGCGCGCACGCTGGTGCCAGATGACGTGAACCGCGCGCAACTGATCCTGACATCCTTCGTGCTGGGCATGGGTATCGGCACGCTGTTTTCGGGACCTTTGTCCGATGCGTTCGGGCGCAAGACGGTGATCCTGTCCGGGTTGGGCCTGTATATCGTGGGGGCGCTGCTGGCCTGGCAGGCGCAAAGCATCGAAACCCTGCTGGCCGCGCGTCTGGTGCAGGGCATCGGCGCCGCCGGCCCGCGTGTGACATCCATGGCCATGATCCGCGATCTGTACGAAGGCCGCCGCATGGCGCAGGTTACATCCTTCGTGATGACGGTGTTCATGCTGGTCCCCGCCATGGCCCCTTCAGTCGGCGCGGTCATCATCGCACTGTTTGGCTGGCGGGCGGTGTTTCTGGCCTTTGTTCTGGTGGCGCTGTGCGCCGGGCTGTGGCTGCATCTGCGCCAGCCCGAAACCCTGCCACCCGAGCGCCGCCGTCCGCTGCGCATTGCCCCGTTGATGGCCGCCCTGCGCGAAGTTCTGGGCAACGGGCTGGTGCGCATCTATATCGTGGTGATCGGCCTTGGCTTTGGCCAGATGTTCGCCGCGCTGTCGTCGACCCAGCAGATCTATGCCGATGTCTTCGGCAAGGGCGACAGTTTTCCGCTGTGGTTCGCGGCGATGGCGGTTCTGGCTGGCGCTGGCACGGTACTGAACGGACAGTTGGTGATGCGCCTGGGAATGCGGCGCATGGCAATATCTGCCTTTGGCGGGCAGACCGCAATTTCGCTGACCTATCTGATACTGACCTTGGGAAACCTGTTGCCGCAGGCGCTGGTCTTTCCGGTATTCTTCATCTGGTCCACGTCCATATTCTTCATGGTGGGGCTGACATTTGGCAACCTGAACGCGCTGGCCTTGCAGCATCTGGGCCATATCGCGGGCACCGCGGCCTCGATCATCACGGCCCTGGCCACCGTCATGGGGGTGGCCATTGCGGTGCCGGTCGGGCTGGCCTTCAACGGCACGGTCATTCCGGCGCTGCTGGGAACGCTGTTCTGTTCGGGGGGCGCGTTCTTGCTGATGCGGCTGACGGTCGCTGACCCAGTCAGCCCCGCCGCGTGATCAGGCGCGTTTGGCGGCCACCACATGTTCGGCCAATGCCTTGGCAATGGCAAAGGCGCCCTTGATCCTGTCGGCCTCGGTGGACCAGTCGCGCAATAGGATAATCTTGTTATCCCTGACCCTTACCGACCCTTTTTCACCCTGAATGAATTCCACCAGCCCTGCGGGGTTGGCGAATTTGTCGTTGTGAAACTGCACAGTCGCGCCCTTGGGGCCGCCATCCAGCCGGGCAATGCCCGCGCGTTTGCACATGGCCTTGATCCGCACCACCAGCAGCAATGTGTTCACCTCGCGCGGCAGCGGACCGAAACGGTCGATCAACTCGGCGGCGAAGCCTTCCAGTTCGACCTTGGTGGTCAGCCCGGACAGGCGGCGATACAGGCCCAGCCGTACATCCAGATCGGGAACGAAAGCTTCGGGGATCAGCACCGGCACCCCAAGGTTGATCTGCGGCGCCCATTGGCCATCGGATTCCGTCAGTATATTGGCGCGGCCCGCCCGGATATCGGCGATCGCCTCTTCCAGCATCGCCTGATACAGCTCGAAGCCCACCTCGCGCACATGGCCGGACTGTTCCTCGCCCACCAGATTGCCGGCACCGCGAATATCCAGATCCTGACTGGCCAGTGTGAACCCGGCGCCAAGTTGATCCAGGCTGCCCAGCACCCGCAACCGCTTTTCTGCCTGCGGTGTCAATGGCTTGCGCGGCGCGGTCGTCAGATAGGCATAGGCGCGGGTTTTTGATCGGCCTACCCGGCCACGGATCTGATAAAGCTGCGCCAGCCCGAACATATCGGCCCGGTATACGATCATCGTGTTGGCCGTGGGAATATCCAGACCCGATTCAACGATGGTCGTGGCCAGCAGCACATCATATTTGCCATCGTAAAAGGCGTTCATGCGGTCATCCAGATCGCCTGCCGCCAATTGGCCATTGGCGGTGATAAAGGTGACTTCGGGCACATGGTTGCGCAGGAAATCCTCGATCTCGGGCAGATCGCTGATGCGCGGCACCACAAAGAAGCTTTGCCCGCCGCGATAATGTTCGCGCAGCAACGCCTCGCGGATCGTCACGGTATCGAATTCGGAAACATAGGTGCGAATCGACAACCGGTCCACCGGCGGCGTGCCGATGATCGACAGATCGCGCACCCCGGTCAGCGACATCTGCAGCGTGCGCGGGATCGGGGTGGCGGTCAGTGTCAGCACGTGGATGTCGGACCACATCTGTTTCAGACGTTCCTTATGGGTGACGCCAAAATGCTGTTCCTCGTCGATCACCAGCAGGCCCAGATTGGCAAAGCGGATATTCTTGGCCAGCAGCGCATGGGTGCCGATGCAGATATCGACCGTTCCATCGGCCAGACCTTCGCGGGTTTGCGCGGCTTCCTTTGCATTCACGAAGCGCGACAGGGTTCTGACATTGATCGGAAATCCACGAAAGCGTTCGGCAAAGCTTTTCGCGTGCTGGCGCGCCAGCAGCGTGGTCGGTGCGATCACCGCCACCTGCACCCCCGACAGCGCCGCGACAAAGGCCGCGCGCATGGCGACCTCGGTCTTGCCGAAACCGACATCGCCGCAGATCAGCCGGTCCATCGGGTGGCCCGATGCCATGTCGGCCAGCACATCGCCGATGGCTTTCAGCTGATCCTCGGTTTCCTCATACGGGAAACGGGCGCTGAATTCTTCCCACATGTGGTGGCTTGCCTCCAGCACCGGCGCGCGGCGCAGGGCGCGTTCGGCGGCCACCCGGATCAACTGATCTGCGATCAGGCGGATACGTTCCTTCAGCCGCGCCTTTTTGGCCTGCCAGGCGCCGCCGCCCAGCTTGTCCAGCAGCCCGTCTTCATGGCCGAAGCGCGACAGAAGTTCGATATTTTCCACCGGCAGGAACAGCCGGTCGCCCCCGGCATATTCCAGCGCGATACATTCATGCGGCGCGCCCATCGCGGTGATGGTTTCCAGCCCCATATAACGCCCGACCCCATGATCGACATGCACCACCAGATCGCCGGGCGACAGGGATTGGGCCTCGGACAAGAAATTTTCGGCCCGGCGGCGTTTTCGGGCGGATCGGATCAGCCGGTCACCCAGCACATCCTGTTCCGCGATCACCGTCAGCCCCGGCCCATGAAACCCGTGTTCCAGCGGCCATACCGCGACATAAAGCCCCCGGCCCGCCGCCACATCGCGGATGTCGGTGACCGGTATGGCATCGCTGACGCCTTCATCATCCAGCAGCCCGGTCAGACGCTCGCGCGCCCCTTCGGAATAGCTGGCGATAACCACCGGCCCATCCTTGCGGCAAACCTTGATATGATCTGCCAAAGCCCCAAAAAGATTTATGTTTTCCAGCTTGCGTTCGGGCGAAAAATTGCGCCCGATCCGCCCCCCCGCATCAATGACCCCCGGCCCGGTGCTTTGCGGCAGCGGCACCAGTTGCAGCACACGATGGCCCGCGATTGCCCCCGCCCAGGCGGTATCGTCCAGATAAAGCTGCCCCGGCGGACAGGGTTTATAGACCGTATCAAGGCGCCCTTTGGCCGACATCGCATCGTGCCGGGCCTGATACTGGTCCGCGATGCCTTCCCAGCGCGACAGGCGCGCCGGTGTGATCTGATCGTCCAGAAACACCGAAGCGCCAGGCAGATAGTCGAACAGCGTTTCCAGCCCGTCATGAAAGAACGGCAGCCAGTGTTCCAGCCCCTGATGCTTGCGCCCGGCGCTGACCGCCTCGTACAGCGGATCGTCATTGCCCGCGGCCCCAAAGGCGATGCGGTAATTCTGACGAAACCGGGTGATCGCGGCCTCGTCCAGGATCACCTCTGACACCGGGGCCAGTTCGATCGCATCCAGTTTTTCAACGGTGCGCTGGGTGGCGGCATCGAACCGGCGCGCGCCGTCCAGCACGTCGCCGAACAGATCCAATCGCACAGGCCCGCCCTGACCGGGCGGAAATATGTCGATGATGCCGCCGCGAATGGCGTAATCGCCCGGCTCCATCACCGTGGCCGATTGCGAAAAACCCATTTCTGTCAGAAATTTGCGCAGCGCTGCTTCATCAATTCGCTGCCCTACACGCGCGGCAAATGCCGATCGTTTCAACACCGCGCGCGCCGGCACATATTGCATGGCGGCCGACAGTGTGGTCAACAAAATGAACGGCCCCGGCAGCCCATGCGCCAGCCCCGCCAGCGTGGCCATCCGGGCCGCCGACACATCGGCATTGGGCGATATCCGGTCATAGGGCAGGCAATCCCATGCCGGAAAATCCAGAACCGTCGCGGCGGGGGCGAAAAACGCCAGTGCGGCGCGCATTTCGGCCAGCCGCTTGTCATCGCGCGCGATATGGCACACCGGTCCCCCGGTTTTTTCCAGCTCTCGCGCCAGAAGCCTTGCGTCGAACCCCTCGGGCGCGCCGCCGACAGTGATGTGATCGGACCGGGACATGGGGCTGTCAGTTATACGCGCAGGCCGCGCTGTCAACCACCCAGCGCGCCGATCGCCATGTTCTGCCACATGCCCCACATAGATGTGACAAGAATCGAGATCATGCCGATTACCTGCGTGATCCGACGATGCGCCATCAGGTTGTAACGCAGTTCGGCCCCGTCGGGCGCCTCGGCCGCGATACGATGCGCCCTGCGCACGCTGAACGCCCCGATCAGCGACAGCGGCAGCGCCAGAAGGAACACCGCCTGGCAAAACTCGATCCGGTAAAAGAAGCCCAGAACCGCCAGCACGGTCAGGATGAAACAGGCAAATCCCAAAATCCACATGCCGGATACGCCGGAAATGTACTGGATACGGTTCACATTGATACGCACGATGTCTTGCAGGTCCTGCTCGGCCTGGCCCCCGTGGCGGGCGGCGCGCTGGATCAGATCAAAGGGCACCCCCAGCACCCAGTGTGATGTCGAAGACCAGACAACCGCCAGCATGATCCAGTACCACAGGTTGGAAAATGACCGCATGTCGATCACTTCGAAGACGGACGTATACCAGTTCAAACCTTGCCCCCGCTTATGCGCCTGCCGGACCCTAGTCCCGTCATGACGGGAATCCTACCCTTGAGATATGGCCAAAACCATGCCACGCAGGGGAAAACAAGCCAAAGGTTTGCCCATGCCTGCCCTGCCCGCCCCCTTTCCGGCCGCCCGCCCGCGCCGTCTGCGCAAATCCCCGGCCCTGCGCGCGCTGGTGCGGGAAAACGTCCTGACCGCCGGCGACCTGATCTGGCCCGTCTTCGTGCGTGACGGTGACGGGATAGAGGAGCCGGTCGCCTCGATGCCCGGGGTCAACCGGCTGTCGGTGGATCGCGCCGTGGCCGCCGCCCGGATGGCCGCCGATCTGGGCATCCCGGCGATCTGCCTGTTTCCCTATACCGATCCCGCGCTGAAAACCCTGCTGTGCGAAGAATCCTGGAACCCCGACAACCTGTCGAACCGGGCGATCCGCGCCATAAAGGCGGCCGTGCCCGATATCGCGGTGATGACCGATATCGCGCTGGATCCCTATAACATCAACGGCCATGACGGCATCGTGCGCGACGGCGTCATCGTCAATGACGAAACCGTCGCGGCGCTGGTCAAGATGGCGCTGGCCCAGGCCGAAGCGGGGGCCGATATCCTGGGCCCGTCCGATATGATGGACGGTCGCGTGGGGGCCATCCGCGCCGCGCTGGAAACCGCCGGACATACGGATGTGGCGATCATGTCGTATTCGGCGAAATATGCGTCGAACTTCTATGGCCCTTTCCGCGATGCGGTGGGCGCCTCGGGCGCGCTGAGCGGCGACAAGAACACCTATCAGATGGATCCCGCCAATGGCGACGAAGCCTTGCGCATGGTGGCCCGCGATCTGGCCGAAGGCGCGGATATGGTCATGGTCAAGCCGGGCCTGCCCTATCTGGATATCTGCACCCGTGTAAAAACCGAATTCGGCGTGCCGACCTTCGCCTATCAGGTGTCGGGGGAATACGCGATGATGCAGGCCGCCATCGCCAATGGCTGGCTGTCCGACAAGGTGATCCTGGAATCGCTGCTGGCCTTCAAACGCGCCGGATGCGACGGCATCCTGACCTATTTCGCCCCCCATGCGGCACGCCTTCTGGCATAGATATGCCGGTTCGCCGCGACGAGGAACCACAAGTTATGATGACAGGGCCCGTCAAAACCCCTATAGATAGGGGTAATGGTCAGACAAGACCAAGAACCCGAGGCACCATAAGGGCAAGAGCATGAGCATTTATTCCCGACGCAAATTCCTGATGGCCGCTGGGGCCACCACCGCCATGACCGCCGCCTGCGGCAATGGCATCGGCAGCAATGGCGGCCCCACCATCGACGCCCGCGTGGACAGCACGCGCAATTACCTGTTCAACACCTATCCCGGCACCTCGGATCTGGCCGCCAAGGCCCATGGCATCCTGTGGATGCCGCTGATGACCAAGGCGGGCTTCTTCGTTGGCGGGGCATATGGGCAGGGCGCGCTGCGGGTGAACGACATCACTGTCGATTACTATTCCGCCACGCAGGGGTCGTTCGGCCTGCAATTCGGGGCGCAGCAATATGCCCATGCGCTGTTCTTCATGACCGAAGACGCGCTGTCGGATTTCCGCCGCTCGGCCGGATGGTCGGCCGGCGCCGATCTGGAATATGCGCTCAAGGATCAGGGCGGAAACGTGTCGGCCGAAACCCTGACCGCGCTCGACCCGATCATCGCGGTCGTGTTTGGTCAGGCCGGGCTGATCGTCGGCGCCTCGCTGGCGGGCACCAAATATACCCGCATCATTCCCTGACAGGCCGTGCGGCAAGCGCAGTCAGGTGGAAGATGAGTATTTGTGCCAAGAAGATGGGGATGTGCCGTTTATTCTTGGCCCAAATACCCCCGCCGGAGGCATCCCGACCCTGATACTGGCGGGGCCGTGCAAATCAGGGCGCGCGGTCCCTTTCGCATGGCACAGCGATCGCTTACCTTGCGCCCAGTCGTTGGCCTGACCCGCGCGCAATTACAAGGACCATGATGCCGATCCTTTATCGCTGGCTGTTGCGCCTTCTGATGGCACTGATCGCATTGGCGGCAATGGCTGCGGCCGGGGTCTATTACCTGGCCGCGCGTTCGCTGCCCGATTACAATGCCGGCTATTCGGTTCAGGGCCTTTCCGGCCCGGTCGAGATTGTCCGCGACACGACCGATGTGCCGCATATCTTTGGCCAAAGCGATGCAGATATCTATTTCGGGCTTGGTTTTGCCCATGCCCAGGACCGGCTGTGGCAGATGACGCTGATGCGGCGCACTGTTCAGGGCCGGCTTAGCGAGATGTTCGGCCAGCGCACCGTCAAGACCGACGAATTAATGCGCCGCTTCGATCTCTATGCGCTGGCGGTGCAATCGCTGGCCGTGCAAGATCCCGAAACCCGCAGCGCGCTGGAGGCCTATGCCCGCGGCGTGAACGCCTGGATCGCCGAGGTCAACAAGGGCGCGCTGGGGCGTGGCGCGCCAGAGTTTTTCATGTTCTCGAATGAAATCGCCTATTGGCAGCCGGCCGATTCGATCGCGATCGGCAAGCTGGTCGGCCTTCAACTGGCGGGCGGGCTGGAAACCGAGGTGTTGCGCGCGCGGGCCTCGCTGATCCTGCCGCCTGAGCGGCTGCGCGATCTGCTGCCGGATGTGCCGGGCGCGGCCATCACCGCCCTGCCCGATTACGCAGCCCTGATGCCCGGCGTGCCGCGCAGCTTTGCCGCGCTGGAGATCCCGCAGGCGGATCCGCTGTCGCCTTTTGTGCGGCGCGGCTTTGCCGGAGCGTCGAACGCCTGGGTGGCCGCGCCGTCGCGATCGGCGGCGGGGCATACATTGCTGGCCAATGATCCGCATCTTGGTTTTACGGCGCCGTCGATCTTTTATCTTGCCGCGCTGCATCTTTCATCGGGCGGGGTCATCGGCGCCTCTTTGCCCGGCGCGCCGGCGCTGATGCTGGGGCGATCCGACAGGCTGGGCTGGGGTCTGACCTCGGCCTATCTGGACGATCAGGATGTGCATATCGAACAGCTCAACCCCGACAATCCCGAGGAATATCTGACCCCCGAAGGATACAAGCCCTTTGTGACGCGCCGCTCGATCATCAAGGTCAAGGATGGCGATCCGGTGACGATCACCCTGCGCTGGACCGAGAACGGTCCGGTTCTGCCAGGCAGTCATTACGATCTGAAATCCATCACGCCGCCGGGCCATGTGGCGTCGCTGTCCTGGACATTGCTGACGCCGCGCGACAGCACGCTGTCAGCCGCGATGAACATCATGCGCGCGCCGTCGGCGCGGGATGCGCTGAAGGCCGGGGAAGGCTGGATCGCGCCGGCGATGATGCTGAGTGTGATCGACAAACAGGACATCGCGATGCAGATGATCGGCGCGATGCCGCGCCGCGATGCGCGCCACCAAAGCCAGGGCCGCATTCCCAGCCCCGGTTGGCGCGCCGAAAACCGGTGGCAAGGTGTGTTTCCGGCCGCCGAAAACCCTGCCTGGATCAATCCCGAAGGCGGTATTCTGGGCCATATGAACAACAAGATCACCGATGCCCCCTTTCCGCGCCATGTCAGTTTCGACTGGGGCGACACGCAGCGCATCCAGCGCTGGCGCAACCTGATGCAGGGGCGCAAGGTGCACACGCGTGAAAGTTTCATCGAGGCGCAGCTTGATACGGTCAGCTTTGCCGCACGCAGCCTGTTGCCGCTGATCGCGCGCGATCTGTGGTATACCGGCGAGGCCGCCCCCGACGGCAGCCGCGAACGCCAGCGCCAGCGGGCGCTTGACCTGCTGGCCAACTGGAATGGCGAAATGAACGAGCACATGCCCGAGCCGCTGATCTATGCCGCCTGGATGCGGCATTTGCAGGATCGCCTGATCCGCGATGATCTGGGCCCCTTCGCCGCCGAGTTCACCCATGTCGAACCGCTGTTCCTGGAACGGGTGTTCCGCAATGTCGATGGCGCGGCTGCCTGGTGCGATGTGGTGCAATCGACCGCGGTGGAAAGCTGCACCGATATCGCCCGAATTTCACTGGACGAGGCCCTGATCTGGATCGAGGAACATTACGGGCGCAATCTTGACTCGCTGCGCTGGGGCGATGCGCATCAGGCCCGCCACGACCATCCGGTGCTGGGCGGACTGCCGGTGCTGAAATGGCTGGTCAATATTCGCCAGTCCACATCGGGTGGCGATCAGACATTGCAACGCGGCCAGTCCAGCGGCACCGATCCCGACCCGTTCACCAATGTGCACGGGGCGGTTTACCGGGGCGTCTATGATTTTGCCGATCCCGACAGTTCGGTTTTCGTGACCACGACCGGGCAGTCGGGCCATCCGCTCAGCCGTCATTATGACGATCTGGGCGATCTGTGGCGGCGGGGTGAATATGTGCCGATGTCACTGGACCCCGCCCTGGCGCGGGCGGGTGCAGCGGGCATCACGCATCTGACACCGCAATAGCGATCAGCGCCGGGTCAGCCGCAGCCAGATCCCCTCCCGCGCGCGCACCGTCAGATGCGCCACCGGCACCGGTATGCGATCTGGCAGCGCCTCAAAGCGCCACTTGGCCAGCAACAGCGCCAGCAGCAACGGCCCTTCGACCATGGCAAAACCCGCCCCGGTGCAAACGCGCGGGCCGCTGGAAAACGGCAGCCAGGCATCGCGCAGGCAGGCGGTGCCGTCTTCGGTGGCATAGCGATCCGGGTCGAATTCATCGGGCCGGGGCCAAAGGCGGTCATGCCGGTGCAGGTGCCAGGGCGAGATCACGATCTGGCTGCCCACCGGCACATCACGGTTGCGAAACTGTTCGGGCCGGGTGGTCTGGCGCACCATCATCGGCACGGGTGGATACAGGCGCAGCGCCTCGCGGAATACATCGCGGGTGAACCGCAGCGCGGACAGGTTTGAAAACGTTGGGTTTTGTGCAAAAGCTGTGGCCTCGGCCGCCGCACGGTCCTGCGCATCGGGGAACAGCGCCAGCAGATACAGCGCCCAGGCCAGCGCCGAGGCCGATGTTTCATGCCCCGCCAGAAAGAAGATCGCCACCTGATCGACCATTTCATCGGTTGCGAAGGTTTCGCCGGTTTCGGGGTCGGGGGTGGTCATGATCTTGGTCGCCAGATCATCGGGCGCGGTGCCGGCCCTGATCTGCGCCATGCGATCCTGTGTCAGCCCGGTGATCAGCGCGCGGATCCGACGCGCCGCGGCCCGCGTCTGGCGGCGATGCCCGCGCGGCATCCAGCGGGGCAGCGGCAGGAATGCGCCTGCGTTCAGCACCGGCTGCGCCCGCTGAAAGGCGCGAAACTGGTCGAACACCTGCGCGGCCACGGCGTCTTCGATCGGCAAAGAGAACAGCGTTCGGAAGATCACATCGGCGGCGGCGTGGCTGGTTTCGGCCTCGATTTCCCGCACACCTTCGGCCAGCCGGGCCGATGCCGCCTGACCCGCCGCCAGCATCGCGGGAAACGTATCGCGCAGCCGCCCGCCCCCAAAGGCCGGGTCGATGATACGGCGCTGGCGCTGCCACTGCGCGCCATTGGTCAGAAACACCGACTGGCCCAGCAACGGGCGCAACCCTTCGGCGATGCGGTTGGATTTCGGGAAATTCATGGGGCGGTCTTTCAGAACAATATCAATCAGGTCCGGTTGATTTATCAGGTAAGACCTGAAGAACGGCGTGCGAAATTCGGCCATCCAGGCGTGATACAGCCTGGCCGGCTGCGATGACAGGATATCGCGGCGAAACGCCCGCAGATGCCGCCAAAGCGATACCTTGTCAGGCCGGGCGGCCGGTTTGGGCGGGATCGTCATGCGGCCATGGTCCGATAGCGCGAAACCGGCAGGCTGACCGCGCTTTTGGACGGTGCGCGCCCGGCAAACCGCGCCCCCAGCGTGACCGGCCCCGCCGTGATGCGAAAATAATCGTAATCGCCGGGCCGGTCAAAGGCGCACAGATACTGAAAATGCAGCCGGAAAAACCGCCAGCGCAGCGCAGCCCAGCGTTCGGGCGACAGGGTTTGCGTGAAGGCCGCCGACAGAACCAGCGGCCCGCGCTGATCGGCAGGCGCCACGCCGGTCACCGCCACCGGATCGCACAGCGCAAAGGTGCAGCCATCGCCCGGCGCCGTGACATCGACCCATGTGAGATCATCGCGTCCGGCCAGAAAGTTAAGATCGGCCCGTAACCGGTTGGCATTCGGCAGAAATGACACCATCGGGATCACCTGCCCCAATGTCAGCAATGCCAATGCCGGCCCCGCGCCGCGCCCATCGCGCAGCAGGTCGGCCAGAATCGACACCGCCAGATAGGCCCCGGACGAATGGCCGATCACCAGAACCTCGTCCACATCGCTTTGCAGGGCCTGCGCGATCTGGGCGCGGAACTGCGCCATGCGCGACTCAATCTCGGGCGGATAGGCGCCCCAGAACGCGGCGGAATGGGCATAGTCATGCATCAGATACCAGGCAAACAGCCGCCCGTCGCGCGCCCGAAACCAGCGCAGAACCGGCCAGACCGCCGCCAGCCCCAGCCAGCCCACCCAAGGCAGGCCCGTCAGCCCCAGCACCGCGCCCACGCCCCGCGCCACCGCCAGCGCCACGCCCAGCTGCGCCAACAGCATCACCACCGGATAAAGTGCCGCGATCACCGGCCCCTTGCGCAACCGCATCAGCCGGAACAGCGCGCCCGAGGCGATATAGATCCACGCCGTGCGCAGCAATTGGCGATAGGTGGCGACAATCCCCTGATCCATCGATCCGAGCACGATATCGGACCAGACCAGCACATCAATACGGGCGCGGGTCTGTGCGCCGTCCATGTGCCCGACCACATCCCAGCCAAAGGTTTTGGCACCGGGATCACCTGTAATTTCAATGTTATATCCGCTGATCTTCGCCTGCGCGGCACCTTCGCTGCGATACAGTTCACGATAGCGGCGCGGCGGGAACGGGTCATAGCCGGGGATATAGAATACCCGCCGCCGCGCCACCTGTTGCCCTGCCTGATCGTTCATCGCCTGCACCTGTTACCGGTTCCAGCATAGCGCGGCTTCGGGGCGAAAGTAAGCCGTCAGCCCAGCCCGCCCAGGGCCGGGAATGTCTCCAGCAACCAATAGGACATTCGCGAAAACCCGCCCGTCAGCATCATCAGCCCGATCGTCCACAACAGCAGGCCCATGATCCGTTCGATCCGGCCCATATGGCGCTTCATCCAGGCGATGGTGCCGGTCAGCGACGGGAAGAAGGCCGCCACCAGCAAAAACGGAATGCCCAGCCCGGCGGCATAGACCGCCAGCAAGGCCGTGCCGCGCCCCACATCGCCCTCGGATGCCGCCAGCGACAGGATCGCGCCCAGTTGCGGGCCGATGCAGGGCGTCCAGCCAAAGGCAAAGGCCAGCCCCAGCAGATAGGCACCAAAGGCCGATCCGCCCCGCTCGCCCGCATCCAGCCGGGCCTCGCGTTCCAGGAACGGGATACGGAAGACACCGACGAAATGCGCGCCGAACACCATAACGACCACCCCGGCAATGGTGTTGAACAGGTCCTGATTGCTCAGAAAAAACATCCCAAAGGCCGAGGCCGTGAACCCCAGCAGCAGAAACACCGTCGACAGGCCAAGAACAAAGAACAGCGCCGTCAGCACCGCCTTGCGCCGCGCGCTGCCCTGTTGCAGCTCGCCCATGCTGATCCCGCCCATATAGGCGATATAGGGCGGCACCACCGGCAGAACGCATGGGCTGACAAAGCTGACCACCCCGGCCAGCAAGGCCACCACCATCGCCGGGATCAAGCCCGCATCCAGAATTTCTATTCCAAACATCCAGTGCCCTTTTCCGTCGTTCCTAGCCTATCGAAAGGCTGGCGTCATCTGGCGCGATGTCACATTCCCGTAGACTTTGCCGCACGGGGCCCCTATGCCCCGCCGCCATGGATTACGATGAACAGATCGACGCGATTGGCCTGCTGTGCCCCCTGCCAGTGTTGCGTGCGCGCAAGCGGCTGCTGGGCATGCCGCCAGGTGCGGTTCTGCGCCTGCTGGCCAGCGATCCGGCAGCGGTGATCGACGTGCCACATTTTTGCGCGCAGGCCGGGCATGACTTTCTGGGGATGTCCGAACAGGGGCCGGTGCAGGCCTATCTGATCCGGCGGGGACAGACAAAAACGCCGGGTGCGTGACCCGGCGTTCCGATCTTCAGGCGCGGATCGACCACCACCCGCGTTTCTTGGGCTTTCCGTCATCCTCTTCCTCGGCGGCCGTGGCCATTTCCGGCTCGGGCTTTGGTTCGGGTGCTTCGTCGGCCGGCTCGGGTTGCGGTACGACCGCGGCCGGGGTCTGCGGTTCTTGCTCCGGGGTCTCGGCCGGTGCTGTCTCCTGGGCCGCGATAACGGGTTCGGGGGCAGCCTGTGGCACCGGGTCCACAACAGGTTCCGCCACAGGTTCGTCAACCGGCGCGCCGGCTTGGGGCGCGGCAGTTTCCTGATCTGCCGTCACATCCTCATCGTCATCACCGTTATCCGACTGGTCCGAACCGTTCGTTTCACCGCTGGCAGAGCTGCTTTTCTTGCGGCGGCGGCGGCGGCGGCGTTTCTTGGGCGCGGTGCCGTCGGCGCTGGCTGCGGTTTCCGAACTCTCTTCGGCATCGACCACGGCATCGTCCTGATCCTCGTCCTCGGTCTCGTCGATCTCTGAGAATTCGCTCGATTCCAGTGACACGACCGGCAGCACCACATCAGGCACGGCACGGGTGGCGGTCTTGAACTTGTCGATGGTGAAATCGGGGCTGACAAGGAAAGGATCGGCCTCGACCCGCACCGAAATGCCATAGCGGGTTTCGATCCCGGCGATATGGTCGCGCTTCTGATTGATCAGGAAATTGACGATCCCGACCGGCGCCTTCAGCAACACTTCCTTGGAGCGTCCGCGCACGCCCTCTTCTTCCAGCTGGCGCAGGATGTTCAGCGCCAGATTGTCATCCGAGCGGATCAGCCCGGTGCCGTGGCAGGCCTGACAGGGCTGGGTCGTGGCCTCGAGCATGCCGGGGCGCAGGCGCTGGCGTGACATCTCCATCAGGCCGAAACCGGAAATCCGGCCGACCTGAATGCGCGCGCGGTCGGTTTTCAGCTTGTCTTTCAGGCGTTTTTCGACGGCGGCGTTGTTCTTGCGCTCTTCCATATCGATATAGTCGATCACGATCAGACCGGCCAGGTCGCGCAGGCGCAACTGGCGGGCGATCTCGTCCGACGCTTCAAGGTTGGTCTTCAGCGCCGTTTCCTCGATCGAGCCTTCCTTGGTGGCCCGGCCAGAGTTCACGTCGATGGCCACCAGCGCCTCGGTCACGCCGATCACGATATAGCCGCCCGATTTCAACTGGACGGTCGGATTGAACATCGACGACAGATAGCTTTCCACCTGATAGCGGGCGAACAGCGGCATCTGGTCCTGATAATGTTTCACGTTCTTGGCGTGGGACGGCATGATCATCTTCATGAAGTCCTTGGCCACGCGATAGCCGGCCTCGCCTTCAACCAGAACCTCGTCAATCTCGCGGGTATAAAGATCGCGGATCGTGCGCTTTATCAGGTTGCCTTCCTCGTAAACCGGGGCGGGCGCGATGGATTTCAGTGTCAGATCGCGGATCTGTTCCCACAGACGCATCAGGTATTCGTAATCGCGCTTGATCTCGGCCTTGGTGCGCTTGGCACCGGCGGTGCGCACGATCAGCCCGGCACCCTGCGGCACTTCGATCTCGGCAGCAATTTCCTTGAGCTTCTTGCGATCAACGGCATTGGTGATCTTGCGGGAAATACCACCACCGCGCGCCGTATTGGGCATCAGCACGCAATACCGCCCGGCCAGCGACAGATAAGTGGTCAGCGCCGCGCCCTTGTTGCCGCGTTCTTCCTTGACGACCTGCACCAGCATGATCTGCCGGACCTTGATCACTTCCTGAATCTTGTAACGCTTGGGGCGCGGTTTGCGCGGGGCGCGGATTTCTTCGGCCACGTCTTCTTCGGCCACGGATTCGATTTCGGAATCGCGGGCGGCGGCATCGTCCAGATCATCTGACCCGGCATCGCCGTCATCTGTTACGTCATCTGCATCGGCACCGGCATCAGTGATGTCGCCGGTATCAGGCTGATCGGTTTCGTCGTCCAGATCGACCACATCCATGCCCGGAATGCTGTCGGCCACCACGCGGGTTTCAACCGCATCGGTGGATGTGGTGGCCTGAGCCTTGGATTTGCTGCGCGACCGCGACCGGCTGGAGGATTTGGCGGGTTTGTTTTCCTCTTCCTCCTCGGCGCGGGCATAGGCGGCCTCTTCGGCCTGCAGCGCCTCGCGGTCAGCCACCGGAATCTGGTAATAATCCGAATGAATTTCCGAAAAGGCCAGAAAGCCGTGACGGTTGCCGCCATAATCGACAAAGGCCGCCTGCAGCGAGGGTTCGACCCGCGTTACCTTGGCAAGATAGATATTTCCGGCAAGCTGCCGTTTGTTGACGCTTTCAAAATCGAATTCCTCGACCTTGTTTCCGTCAACCACCACGACGCGGCATTCTTCCGCGTGGGTGGCGTCGATAAGCATTTTCTGAGCCATAGTGTTCCATTGCACCGGCGCACACGCATCAGCCCTGGCGGGCGAATACGGTGCGGGTGGTGTCTGATTTGGGCGTTGGGGCGTACGACAGCGGCACAGGTGGCGGCGCAAGGCCTGCCTGTCTGATGCCTGTCTGTGCTCGCGCGTTCCATCGCGGTTTGTCTCCGGCGCCGTTGCTGGCACCCGTTGTTATGTCCCGCCCGAACCGGGCAAGGCAATCTTGTGGCCATCTCGGCCGGTCGGTCTGACCCTGATTGCACCGGTCATAAGCCGGAAGCGCGCAGGATCAGCGAAACTGAACAATGCGGGGCTGAATGATCAGCCAGCCTGCCATTGCCAGACCTTAGCGGCAGAACGCGACCAATGACAATGGTGTTTTTCCGATCCGTCGGCGCGCCCTGCCCCTGTCATTCGGACATCCCGAATTTTCTGCGAAAATTCGCATCGCTTCTGGCTGACCGTTTGCCACCCTTACAGATAGTCAGACCGCGACAATCCATATTTGGCCATTTTCTCGTTCAGGGTGCGGCGCGGCAGGCTCAGTTCTTCCATCACGTTGACGATGGATCCCTTGTGGCGGCGCATGGTGTTGTCGATCAGCATCCGCTCAAACGCCTCGACATATTCTTTCAGCGGCTTGCCTTCGGTTGTCATCACCGGCTGGCTGTCGTCATCAGCGGTCATCAGCAGCGAAGCGATCGTGCCAGACCCGCGGCGGTTCTGCAGCACGGCCCGTTCGGCGACGTTGATCAGCTGGCGCACATTGCCCGGCCATGGCGCCTGCAACAGCTGGGCAGCTTCCTGGGCGCTGACCTGTGGAGCATCACAGCCGTATTCCTCGGCGAACTGGTCGGACAGGCGGGTGAACAGGGTCAGGATATCCTCGCCACGGCTGCGCAGCGGCGGCAGGGTGATCTTCATCGCCGCCAGACGATAGTACAGGTCGGGGCGCAGCATGTCTTCGCAGGTCTTGCCCGGGTCCTGCAGATTCGACACGGCGATGATGCGGGTTTCGGCCGGGGTGCCCTGCTCGTTTATGAAGGTCAGCAGCCGCGCCTGCAGCGCCTGAGGCAGCGCCTCTATGTCTTCCAGGCAAAGGGTGCCGCCACGCGCCTCTTCCACCAGCGGCAAAGCGCCGTCATCTGTCATCGGCTCGAACAGGCGGGCGGCCAGTTCGGCCTCGCCATAAGCCGCGCAGGAAATCTGAACGAATTTGCGCCCGGCGCGCGGCCCGACCGCATGCAACGCATGCGCCACCAGCGTCTTGCCGGTGCCGGTTTCACCGTCGATCAGCACATGACCGTCGGCCTGGCCCAGATCGAGGATATCTTCGCGCAGGCGTTCCATCACCGGCGAGGTGCCGATCAGCTTCTTCATCAGCACGGTGCCGTCTGACAATTCGCGCCGCAATGCCCGGTTGTCCAGCGTCAGCCGGCGGGTCTGGGCGGCGCGTTTGGCCAGTTCGTTCATCCGGTCTGGATTGAAGGGCTTTTCAAGAAAATCATAGGCGCCCACCCGCATCGCCTCGACCGCCATGGGCACGTCGCCATGTCCGGTGATCATGATGACCGGCAGGCTGCTGTCCAGACTCATCAGCCGTTTCAGAAAGGCCATGCCATCCATACCCGGCATGCGGATATCCGAAACGACGACGCCGGGAAAATCGGCCCCGATGGATTTCAGCGCCTCTTCGGCCGAGGCATAGGTTTCGGTATCGAACCCCGACAGCGACAGCCACTGGCTGATCGACTGGCGCATATCCTGTTCGTCATCGACGATTGCAATCTTGATGCCACGTCCCATGACTGCTCTCCTGCTCATTATTCCGCCGCCTGAACCTTATCATCCAGGATCGGCAACTGTACTTCGAACACGGCCCCACCGTCACGCGCATTGCGCGCGGTCAGCCGTCCGCCAAGGTCGTTGACGATCCCCGAAGAAATGGCAAGCCCCAGCCCGACGCCGTCGCCAGGGGCCTTGGTGGTATAGAAGGGCTCGAACAGGGCATCCAGATCCTCGATCCCCTGCCCGTTGTCGCGCACCGTCAGGGTGGCGGTTTCACCCGCCGACAGGATCAGGTCGATCTGGGCATCCGGCGTCATCTTCGTGGCATCCAGCGCATTGCGCAGCAGGTTGATGATCACCTGTTCCAGCCGCACCCGGTCGGCCGATACCATCACCGGATGCGGCGGCAATGTGCGGGTGATCGTGACCTTGCGCGATTTCAGCTGCGGCTCCATCATCGCCAGGGATGACGACAAAGACGCTTTGAAATCAACCGGTTCAAAGGCATCACCGCCCTTGCGGGCATAACTTTTCAATTGCCGGGTGATCGCACCCATGCGGTCGATCAGATCGTCGATCCGCAGAAAGGCCGACAGCGCCTCGTCCGGGCGCTTGCGTTGCAGCAACAACCGCGCGCCCGCCAGATATGTTTTCATCGCCGCCAGCGGCTGGTTCAATTCGTGGCTGACAGCGGCCGACATCTCGCCCAAAGCGGCCAGTTTCGAACTTTGCGCCAGGGTCTGTTCGGCCACCTCCAGATGCTTTTCGGCCTTTTCACGCTCGGCGATTTCCCGCTGCAGGCGGGCGTTCAATGCGCGAAGCTCTGCCGACTCGCGCTGAAAGAATACCGTCTGCGACTGGGCCTTGCGGGTCATCATGTAAAACGTCAGCGCCAGCAGGATGGCAAAGCCCATGATTTCCAGCGCCAGCACGCCGTTGACCCGTTCGCGGATCGACGAATAAGTAGTGAAACTGACCATGCGCCAGCCCTGGAACGGCACGCGCGCCTCGTTCTGCATCACGCCCGCGCCCATCACAAAGGCATCCGGCGGCAGCGATGCCCATTCCGCCGTCACCTGCAGCGCGCGCTGAATGGCCGACGGCGCCGAACGCACGGCAAGCGCCTGTTCCAGATCGCGGCCCCGCCATGTCGGTTCGGTCGACAGGATGATCTCGCCGGTGCTGTTGGTGACGACGACCGCATCGGAAATACCGCCCCAGCTTTGCTCGAACTTGGCCAGATCGACCCCCACGACAATCACGCCGACGATCTGGCCATTGGAACTTATGCGCCGCGAATAGCTGAACTCGAACGCACCCGAGGCATTGCGATCGGCGACAAAGACGTTCTCGTTCACCCGCCGCGCCTCGATGAATTGCTGCGCCAGTGACAGATCCATCCCCAGCTTGCTGCGGTCATTGGCTGCCACCACATGCCCGCTTTCGTCCAGCAGCGTCAGCGAGGCCGCGCCGATATCTTCCATGTAAGAGATCAGATGCGCGGAACTCTGGCTGTAATCGGCGGCGTTCAGCGCCCCGATCAGCGTCGGATCACGCGACAGCAGCACCGGCACGACCGAAGCGCGCCGCAGCTCTGACACCAGGTTTCCCGAATACAACGCCAGCCGCACCTCGGCGCGGTTGCGGGTGCTGGTGGTGTAACGTTCTGTCAGCCAGTTGTTCGAAAACCAGACGATACCAACCGCCAGCACGATGAACAGGACAATGATCAGCCTGACCGGCCAGCCAATGCCGCCCGCCAGAGGCCGTTCCGCAAGCTCTGTCCCGGTCTTTGTCATTGCACCGACATTAGGCGCGCGGCGCGTTTCGCTCAAGCCCGCGATCAGCCGGCGACCATCGCACTCAGCAATGAGCGGAAAAGCACCGATCCATCGGTCCCGCCCTGTGCCGGCTCTACCGCGCGTTCGGGATGGGGCATCATTCCCAGAACCCGGCGGTTCTCGCTCAGGATACCCGCGATATCGTCCATGGCGCCATTGGGATTATCGACATAGCGAAAGGCGATGCGGTCTTCGCCTTGCAACCGCGCCAACATGTCGGGCTGGGCGGTGTAATTGCCATCATGATGGGCGACCGGCACCTGGATGACCTGGCCCCTTTCATAATCGCAGGTAAAGGGGCTTTCGGAAGTTTCCACTTTTAGATCAACGGTCTTGCAGACGAACTTCAACCCGGAATTACGCATCAGCGCACCCGGCAGAAGCCCGGTTTCGGTCAGCACCTGAAACCCGTTGCACACCCCCAGAACATGCCCGCCGCGCCCGGCGAAATCGACAATCGCACGGGCAATGGGCGAACGCGCCGCGATGGCCCCGCAGCGCAGATAATCGCCAAAGGAAAACCCGCCGGGGATCGCCACCAGATCCAGCCCCTGGGGCAGCACGCTGTCCTTGTGCCAGACCATCTGCACCGCATGGCCCGTCGCCCTTTCGATGGCAACCGCCATGTCACGATCGCAATTCGATCCCGGAAAGCGGATGACAGCCGCGCGCATCAGGCGATATCCACGCTGTAGCTTTCGATTACCGTATTGGCCAACAGCTTTTCGCACATGGCCGTCACGCGCGCGCGCGCGCTGTCGGCATCGGTCTCGTCCAGGTCCAGTTCGATCACCTTGCCCTGCCGCACGCCCTGCACCCCGTCAAAGCCCAGCGTTCCCAGCGCATGGCGGATCGCTTCGCCCTGCGGGTCAAGAACGCCGTTTTTCAGCATGACATGAACACGGGCTTTCATCTGGCGGGCTTCCTTCAGTTGATCAGGGTGGGCTTGGTGGCGTGGGTCACATTGGTGGGCAGAACGCCCAGCCGGCGTGCGACCTCGGTATAGGCGTCGGTCAGGCTGCCCAGATCGCGCCGGAACACGTCCTTGTCCAGCTTCTGCCCGGTCTTCACATCCCAGAGCCGGCA